>JAGWBB010000002.1:87541-89414 GCA_021296095.1 Desulfurellaceae bacterium
GCTTTGACCCCGTCCACAGCCTCGGGCTTGACCTGCATGTCGAGTATCACCACTGTTGTCGCCATTCTTTCGTCCTCCTATGGGTTGAATCTGCCCTGTCGGGCGGTCCGAATCTAATCAAGTTGTCGGGCGTGTGTCAAACCTGCTGGGTCACGACAGGAGGGTCTGGCCCTTCTCGGGCGGGGCGACCGACAGCCGGTCGAAGCGGTGGTCAACCAGTTCGTCGGCCCGGGCCAGCAGGTCATCATTGGTGGTGAATTTCTCGACCATATAGCTCAGATCGCTCAGATCGTGGATGAGCAGCTTGACGGCCTGATCGCGGATCATTTTTTCCTTGACGACCTGGAGCAACTCCACCACTACGTCCTCAAGCTCTGAGCTTTCAATATCAATCGCCATCTCAAACGCCCGCTCCACCCCGAGACCGGTATCGACCTCGCGCCCATAGGCTCTGAGCAGGGAACGCAGGCGAACCACCGAGGACGGGTCAAACCAGACCTTGTTGGTCTCGGCCACGTCTGGCTCGCTCTCCAGGACGCCTTCGACCAGGGCCAGGGCGCCGAGGTGGCCGGCTTCGTGGCGAGCCATGGCAAACCAGAATTTCCGCAGGTCTTCCTGGTCCTGAAAGACCTGGGCAAAGCGCATATACAGCGCCATAGTCTTCTTTTCCAGATTGACCGCAGTGCGGAGAATGTCCTTCAGCGTCACCCGCTGCGGACGACGGTGCAGATCAGCTCGCTCGGCCATAGCCGAGAGAGTACAAGCAGACACGACCAACGGCAGCCCTCATCCGAGAGCGGCACGTCTTGGCCGCAACGAGGGGTCTGCTATAACCAGGGCAAGACAGGCATGACGATGGCCACCATCAACACCATAGAAGACCTGTTCCGAGTTCTGGACGAGAATCCCCAGTGGCTCGAAGCCCTGCGCGCCCGGCTATTGACGCGCGAATTGCTTGAGCTGCCCGAAAAATTCGCCCAGTTTGTCGCCGCCACGGAGCAGCGCTTCGACAAGGTCGAGCAGCACCTCGGCAATGTTGAACAACGCCTGGATAATGTTGAGCAGCACCTCGGCAATGTTGAACAACGCCTGGATAATGTTGAGCAGCGCCTCGGCAATGTCGAGACTGCCGTCGAGTCGCTCCGCGATGACCTCGCGCCGCTCAAAGGCACCCATGCCCGAAACGCCGCGCTCAGAGAGGCCGACCTCATCGCCGAGGAGCTGGGATTCACACTGGTGCGAACCCTGAACCAGCAGGACATCAAAGCCCTCGTCCAGTCCCAAAACACGGCAGACATTCCCGCAAACGAATTGCAAAGCTTCCGCCGGGCCGACCTGATTATGGAGGCCACGAACCGGACGGGCGAAACCTGTTATCTGGCCGTTGAGATCTCCTTCACCGCCAACGGACGGGACACGACCAAGGCCGTCCGCAACGCCGGATTCCTGAGCAGGTTCACCGGCAGGCGCTGCCGCGCTGTCGTGGCCGGCCTGCACCGGGATAGGCGGATACAGACCAGCATCGAATCAGGAGCAGTGTCCTGGTATCAGCTCGACCCGCAAGCCCTGGAAGCGGAATAGCCACCCCCTGCCCTGTTCAGGGGTACACACACGGGCGGATGGACCAGCGGTAGCGTATCCCGGCGTGCTCAAGCTCGCAGACCGGATCGCCGGTCTTGTGGGCCGTCGCGATTTGCTCGGATACGGCGGGGGGAATCTCGTCGGGGCTCAGGGTGCGGTCGTCAGCAACGACGTCAATGATGATGTCGTGTACGCCTTCAGGCGGGAGGTCGCTCATGCCGGTCCGAAGTGGAGCGCGCGCTGGTTCAGACTGACCCCGCTGTCGGGGTCGAGGCTGACCACCACCACGCTG
>JAGWBB010000003.1 GCA_021296095.1 Desulfurellaceae bacterium
ACACCCATCTGAGCAATGAGCGGCTGCGCGAGGTGCACCGCAAATATCACCCCAGGGGCTGAGTATGGCCGGCCTCAAATTTATACGGATGGAGGACGCGTTTCCTCTTTGTCCAGGGCGTCGAGCATGGCCCGGACGGTGGTCAGCTTCTCGCGCGGCTTGCCCAGGGGCTTGCCGGCCTCGACCTCAATCCGGTCCAGCTGTTTCCAGTCGGTAAAACTGACGTAGCGCACGCCTCTGTCCGACAACAGCCGGGGCAACGCCTCGGGCGGGCTGACTGAGCCGTCGGCTAAAGCCGGAACGTCTTCAAGCATGTGTCTGACGCTGTCGACCGCGTCGGGCTTATTGGTGCCGACAACGCCGGACGGACCGCGCTTGATCCAACCCGTGACATACACTCGCGGCACCACCGCGCCGGTGTCTTGAGCAATCACCCGCCCGTCCTGGTTGGGAATGATGCCGGCGCGTTCGTCAAACGGCACGCCCGGCAGACGGTGGCCCTTGTAGCCGATGGAGCGAAAGATCATCTGAATGGGGAATTCCTCGTAGACGCCGGTTCCCCGCGCGCGTAGCGTGCCGCTCTCGTCTTTGACCAGCTTGTTCTTCTCCAGCCGCATGCCCTCGACCCGCTCGTCGCCCAGGATTTCGACCGGCGAGACAAAAAACCGGACCCGAATCTTGCGCCGCCCTCCGCTCTGGCCCTTCTCCAGATGTGCGGCCAGGATATCAACATTGCGCTGATGGACGGCTGGAGCCTGGTCCAGAAATTCCTGGCTGAGATCGTCCATGACCAGATCGGGCGGATGGATGACCAGGTCGACCTCGGGGATCTGGGTCAGCTCGCGGATCTCCGGATTGGTAAATGCGGCCTGAGCAGCACCCCGCCGGCCCAGCAGAAAGATCTCTTTGACCGCGCTCTTGGCCAGGGTTTCCAGCGCATAGTCGGTGATATCGGTAGTCGATAACTCTTCAACCGACTTGGCCAGGATGCGCGTCACATCCATGGCCACATTGCCGTTGCCGATGACCGCCACCCGCTCGACCTGACTGAGGTCAAACTCCAGGTCGCGATAGTCGGGATGACCGTTGTACCAGCCGACAAAAATCGTCGCCGGGTAGCTGCCGAACAGGTCTTCGCCGGGAATACCCAGGCGGCGGTCGGATTCCGCACCGGTGGCAAACAGGACCTGGTGATAGTGGGCCAGCACGTCGTCGAGGCCGAGGTCAGTGCCGAAGCTCACATTGCCGAAAAACCGAAAACGCTCCTGGCCGGCGGTTTTTTCGTACTGCCTGATGACCGCCTTGATCTTCTGGTGATCCGGGGCCACGCCGCCGCGTACCAGCCCGTAGGGGGTCGGCAGCCGGTCGAACAGGTCAACCGTTGCCGTGTAGTCCTTCTGCCGCAACAACTCTGCGACCGCATAAAATCCGGCCGGCCCAGAACCGAAAATCGCAACCCGGAGGGGATTTGCCGGGCTGCCCAGATGCTCTGCCATACTGTCCCTTTCTCACTCGGAATCCCCCTGCGGGACCCCTTTTTATAAAGGCCGCACGCTAGCGGCTCTGACCCAAGCCGTCAACCGGACTAGATACGTCCTCGATTCGACGTGTATAATCCCCCCCGAAAAGGGGAAATACGGAGCACGCCATGACGCACGAACGCTGGTCCCTGTCCGTTCCGATTGAGGAGGTCCCGCTGGCCGAGCACGCCGAACTGGCCCGTCAGGCCGAGCAGCTGGGCTATACCGACGCCTGGTCCCTGGAAGTTGACGGCACGGATTGTTTTTCTCCCCTGGCCCTGATCGGTTCGGCCACCCAGCTGCGGCTGGGTACCGCGATTGCCAACGTCTACACCCGCGGTCCGGCCACCCTGGCCATGAGCGCCGCCGGGCTGGCCGAGGCCGCCCCGGGCCGCTTCTGTCTGGGTCTGGGAGCGGGCTCGCAGCCGATTGTCGAGAGCTGGAACGGCGGCCAGTTCCGGAAACCGCTCAGCCGGGTGCGCGAGATGGTCGGCTTTCTGCACCAGGTCTTCGCCGGCGAACGGGTGGTGTTTGAGGGCCAGACCTTCCAGGTGCAGGGTTTTCGGCTGAGCCGGCCGCCCAGCGCGCCCATCCCGATTCACCTGGCCGCCCTACGCCCGGCCATGTTGAGCCTGGCCGGCCAGATCGCCGACGGCGCGATTCTCAACTGGCTGTCGGCCGGGGATATCAAAAAATCGGTCGCCGTTGTCCACGCGGCCGCCCAGAATGCCGGCCGGGATCCCGACACGGTGGAGATCACGGCCCGGGTGTTTGTGTGTGTCGATCCGCCCTCGGCCGAGACCGATACGGGCATCCGACGCCATATCAACACCTATCTCAACGTCCCGGTCTACAAAGCCTTCCACGAGTGGCTGGGACGGGCAGAGGTGTTGGGACCGATGTGGCAGGCCTGGAGCAGCGGCGATCGCAGGGCGGCGGTGGCGGCGGTGCCGCAGTCGGTCATCGACGAGCTTATTCTGACCGGATCGGCTGAGGACATACACGCCCATGTCCGGCGCTACATGGAGGCCGGAGTGAGCACGGCTTTTCTGCAATTTCAGAGCTTTGCCAAAGACCCGGCGGTCAAGCGCCAGCGCCTGCTCCAGGCCGTGCGCGACCTGGCGCCCGCCCGGTTCTGAGCCGGCCCCCCGGCGATCACGCGAGAGGCTGTTGCCATGAGCGCGCATGACACCCCGCTAGACTTTATCCGCGAGATTATTGCCGCCGACCTCAGGGCCAACAAAAACGGCGGCCGGGTGGTGACCCGCTTTCCGCCCGAGCCCAACGGCTATCTGCACATCGGCCACGCCAAATCCATCTGCCTCAACTTTGGTCTGGCGGCCGAACACCACGGGGTGTGCCACCTGCGCTTCGACGACACCAACCCGACCAAGGAAGACCTGGAGTACGTCGAGTCCATTCAGGAGGATGTCCGCTGGCTGGGCTTTGACTGGCAGGACAAACTGTTCTACGCCTCGGACTACTATGAGCAGCTGTACGGCTACGCCGTCCAGCTGATCACCAACGGCAAGGCGTATGTGGACAGCCTGAGCGCCGACCAGATACGCGAGTACCGCGGCACCCTCACCCAGCCGGGCAAAAACAGCCCGTATCGAGACCGCTCGGTCGAGGACAACCTCGACCTGTTCGCCCGCATGCGGGCCGGCGAGTTCGAGGACGGCAGCCTGGTCTTGCGAGCCAAAATCGACATGGCCTCGCCCAATCTCAATCTGCGCGACCCGGTGATTTACCGTATCCGCCGGGCCACCCACCACCGGACCGGAGACGCCTGGTGCATCTACCCCATGTACGACTTCACCCACGGCCAGTCCGACGCCCTTGAGGGCATCACCCACTCGATCTGTACCCTGGAGTTTGAGGACCACCGGCCCCTGTACGAGTGGTTTCTCAGGGAATTGCCGGTGCCGTGTCAGCCGCAGCAGCTCGAGTTTGCTCGCCTCAACCTGACCTATACCGTAATGAGCAAGCGCAAACTGTTGGAACTCGTCACCAACCGCCACGTCAGCGGCTGGGACGACCCGCGCCTGCCGACCCTCAAGGGCTTGCGGCGCCGCGGCTACACGCCGGAGTCGATCCGCAATTTCTGCGAGCGCATCGGTGTGGCCAAGCGTAACAGCGTGGTCGATATGGCCATGCTCGAACACTATGTGCGGGACGATCTCAACAAACGCGCACCCCGGGTCATGGCCGTGCTGCGCCCGCTGCGGGTCGTGATCGACAACTATCCACCCGACCGGGTCGAGCAGCTTGCCGCCGTCAACAACCCCGAGGACCCCGGTGCCGGCACCCGTCAGCTGCCGTTTTCGCGGGTGGTGTATATCGAGCGGGACGATTTTCGGGAAGACCCGCCCCGCAAGTTTTTCCGTCTGGCACCGGGGCGCGAGGTGCGGCTGCGCTACGCCTACATCATCAAGTGCGTCGAGGTGATCAAAGACGAGGACGGCAATATCGTTGAGCTGCGCTGCACGTATGACCCGGAAACCCGCAGCGGCGGCTCGGCCGAGTCGCGCAAAGTCAAGGCGACCCTGCACTGGGTCTCGGCCGCCCACGCCATCCCGGCCGAAGTCCGGCTGTACGACAGTCTGTTCACCCGGCCCGACCCCGACACGGTTGAGGACGGGCGCAGCTATACCGATTTTCTGAACCCCGACTCGCTGGAGGTGCTGGCCGCCTGCCAGCTCGAACCCGGCCTGGCCGAAGCCGAGGTCGGCGGCCGCTATCAGTTCGAGCGCCTGGGCTATTTCTGTGTCGATCCGGATTCGGTTGGGGGCTCGCCGGTTTTTAATCGGACGGTCACCCTGCGGGATACGTGGGCCAAAATCCAGAAGGCCCAGAAGGCCCAAAAAGCAGGCCGGGCGTAGACCGGACGGAGGACTGGGCTCTGGAAAACAACATCCGGTGTCTGAGCGCCGCCTGTCGCCAGCTCGGCCTGGACTTCGACTACCTCGACCCGGACCACAACCTGGTCAGAATCGTGCTTGGCGGCCAAGCCCACTATTTTCAGCTCAACCGCACGCCGTTCAACGCCGAGTCGGTGGCCGGGCTGTGCAAAGACAAATACCACACCTACTGCCTGCTCAAAGACGCCGTCCGCTGTCCCAGAACCCTGGCCTTTCTGAGCTATCGGGTCGATGCGCGCTACACCCGTTATGTGCGCTACCGCTCGGCCTCCGAGATCGTGGCTGCGGTTGAGGCCGAACTCGGCTACCCGCTCATCGTCAAGAGCAACCGGGGATCGTTTGGCTCAAACGTTTTTCTGTGTCACGCGGCCAGGGACACCCAGACCGCCATTGAAACGGTTTTTGACAAACACTCTCACCTGTACGATTACGTTGCCCTGGCCCAGGAGTTCATCCCGACCGCACACGAGTACCGGCTGGTGTGCTACAAACAGACGCCGGTCCTGGTCTACGCGCGTTCCGGCGACCCGTCTACATTCAACGCCCGCTACTGGGAGGGCACCTCGGCTCGGGCGATCCTGATCGAGCACGCCGCGTTGCTGGACGAACTGGCAGCCTTTGTCCGGCCCGTCTACGGGCTGCTGGACCTTGGCTTTGTCGGCTTCGATATCGTGCGCGCCGTGGACGGGCGGCTGTATCTCCTGGAACTCAACTCCGGGCCGCGCTTTGACCATGTCATCGCCACCAACGGCACGCGGCCGGTCATCGACATGTACAAGACCGTACTGTCGGCCTGGATATCCGAAGAATCGGCAGTCTGATTGAGAACGCTCCGCTCCGCCGATCTACGACGCTTCGTCGTTTGAGGCGCTGCTTTTCTTTCGATCCGCGATGTACATCGCGCCGATCAGTACTGTACAAACAATTCCTATGGCAATAGCGACTAGCGGTATGCCGAACATCTGTGTCTCCTTCTTCCGAATGCCGAGCGCTGCCGGTCGTTCTTCAATCGGCAAGCGTCAGGGTAAAGGGCTCCTCCACACACTGGAGTGCTAAAACCGGTCAACGATGGAAGATAGGAGCTTATTGGATGGGACAGGAAATAAGCGTGAACCGCCCACAGTTGGCCCCCCACTATCCTCCTGAACCGTGGCCGTGTCAATCGGCGGGGACGGCTGCAATCCAACTCAGGGCCGTCGCAGTTCGGCAGCCCGGTGCCAATACGATTCACAATCGTCACCCACCGGTCGAGCCGACTCACTTGCACAAGCCTGCGGCCTGGCCTAGTCTCCAGTCTGGTCTGATTGAGGGAACCATGAACACCGAACACACCTCCGAGCCGTCAAACCTCGGCCTTTGCTTTGACAACCGCTTTACGCGCGATCTGCCGGCCGACCCGGAAACCGACAATTACCGCCGTCAGGTCGAGTCTGCCTGTTACTCGCGCGTCCAGCCGACCCGCGTGGCCCGGCCCCGGCTGCTGGCCTACGCCTGGGAAGTCGCCCAGGACATCGGCCTGAGCCGCGCCGAGTGCGAATCGGACGAGTTCGTTCAGGTCTTTTCCGGTAACCGGGTGTTGTCGGGCATGGACCCCTACGCCATGTGTTACGGTGGCCATCAGTTTGGCAGCTGGGCCGGGCAGCTCGGAGACGGGCGGGCGATCAACCTGGGGGAGATTGTCAACCAGGGGCGGCGCTGGGTTGTCCAGCTCAAAGGCGCCGGCCCCACGCCGTATTCCCGCCAGGCCGACGGTCTGGCCGTCCTGCGCTCGTCGCTGCGCGAGTTCTTGTGTAGCGAGGCCATGCATCATCTGGGCGTCCCCACCACCCGTGCCCTGAGCCTGATCGCAACCGGCGAGCAGGTCGTCCGGGACATGTTCTATGACGGCAACCCCAAGCCCGAGCCGGGCGCGGTGGTGTGTCGCGTGGCGCCCTCATTTACCCGCTTCGGGAATTTTCAACTCTTTGCCGCACGGGGAGAGACCGAGGTCTTGCAACAGCTCCTGGATTACACCATCCGGACCGACTTTCCCCATCTCGGCCAGCCGTCGGCGGCGGTCTACCTGGCCTGGTTTCAGGAGGTGTGTCGCACAACCGCCCGGCTGATCGTGGACTGGCTGCGGGTCGGTTTTGTCCACGGGGTGATGAACACCGACAACATGTCGATCCTGGGTCTGACCATCGACTACGGGCCGTACGGCTGGCTGGAAGATTACGATCCCAAATGGACGCCCAACACCACCGACGCGGTCGGTCGTCGCTACTGCTTCGGCAATCAGCCCCAGATCGCCCAGTGGAACCTGGCCCAGCTGGCCAATGCCGTGCTGCCCCTGATCGGCCAAACCGAAGCCCTGGAAGACCTTCTCAGCGGCTTTGTCACAGACTTCGAGCACGGCTGGCGAAGCATGATGGCCGGCAAGCTGGGGCTGCGATCCTTCGAGCCGCAAAGCGACGATGAACTGGTGGCCGAACTGCTGGCCATCCTGTGCCTGGCGGAAACCGATATGACGATTTTCTACCGAAGGCTGGCCGAGCTTGAACTTGACGGCCCAGCCTTCGACCGGGAACAGGCCGACGATGAAGCCCTGCCCGAGCCGTTGCTGGACGCCTACTACGTGCCCGAACAGCTGAGCCGTAGCCACACACTGCGGATCGGCAACTGGCTGCGCCGCTATGCAGCCCGTGTCCGTGCCGACCGGACTTCAGACGAAGCGCGCCGCAAACGCATGAATGCCGTCAATCCCAAATATGTGCTGCGTAACTATCTGGCCCAGCTGGCCATAGATAAAGCCGAGCAGGGCGACCCTACGAGGCTGCACGAATTGCTCGACCTGCTGCGCCACCCCTATGATGACCAGCCCGATAAAGACGACTACGCCAAAAAGCGGCCCGACTGGGCGCGTCAGCGGGCGGGCTGCTCGATGCTGTCGTGCAGCTCCTGACCCCACGGTTCATACGCCGACCCGCCCATGACTACGGTCGAACCTCACCCCGGCATCAGCCTGGTTCTCGGCGGCGCGCGCTCGGGCAAGAGCACTTTTGCCGAAAGCCTGGCGCGTCGGCACAGCCGACAGGTCTACATCGCCACCGCCGAACGTGTCGACGATGAGATGGTCCGCCGTATCGAAGCCCACCGCCGCCAGCGCGGGTCGGGTTGGCGTACACTGGAGGTGCCCCTCGATCTCGCGGATGCCATTCGGCAGGAGGGCGCGCCCCAGGTGTGCCTGCTGGTCGATTGCCTCACGGTGTGGCTGGGCAACCTCATGTATCACGGCCAGAGGATAGACGCGGCCCAGGACGGGCTGCTCGACGCGCTGGCCGGGGTGCCCGGACCGGTGGTCCTGGTCGCCAACGAAGTCGGCCTCGGCATCGTGCCGGACAACGCCGCAGCGCGGGCTTTCCGTGACCACGCCGGCCGGCTCAACCAGGCGGTCGCCCGGCTGGCGACGCGCGTCTACTTTGTGGCTGCGGGGCTGCCGGTCCTCCTCAAGGGGACTGAGTGAATATCTGAAGCGGGAGCGGCGGCTTGCAGGAGACACGGCGAGCACCCCTGACAGTCGGGTCGTCGGCCTTGACTCCGAGCGGACGCTGCGTGTATATGGGCCTGCATCGCCCATGTCCAGCGCCGACACACATAAGGAAAAGATGCAGGCTGTGCAGGCCGAGCATCGCCGCAAGGTGAGGGCGGCCCGTCACCCGGAACGCGGTCTGGTGCTGGTCTACACCGGCGACGGCAAAGGGAAATCGAGTTCGGCCTTTGGCGTGATTGCCCGGGCGCTCGGCTGGGGTCAGCGGGTCGGCGTCGTGCAGTTTATCAAAGGCAAATGGCTGACCGGCGAGCACAAGTTCTTCGCCAGGTTTCCCGATCAACTCGTCTGGCATTGCATGGGTGAGGGATTCACCTGGAACACCCAGGACCGTGCCCGCGACACGGCCGCCGCTGCCGCCGCCTTCGCCAAGGCGCGGGAATTGATGGAGAGCGGCGACCGTGACCTGGTCGTGCTGGACGAAATCAATATCGCGCTCCGCTACGACTACCTGTCCGTCGAGACCGTACTTGCGGGCCTCAGGGCGCGCTCGACCCGGACGAGCGTGATTCTGACCGGACGCGACGCCAAACAGGAGCTGATGGATTATGCCGACCTCGTCAGTGAGATGCGCGAGGTCAAGCATCCCTTCAAAGCCGGTATTAAAGCCCAGCATGGGATTGATTTCTGAGGCGCTGCCCCGGCTGACCGTTCTCACCGTTCTGGTCGGCCTGATCGCGTGCAGCCCTGCCGAGCCGCCGCCACGCCTGGACCCGCCGACACGTATTGTCAGTCTCGACTACTGCGCCGACCAGTATGTGCTCAAGCTGGCGCCACGTGGGCACATCCTGGCCGTCTCACCCGACGCGGAGAAAACCTTCTCGTATATGCGCGGCCAGGCGCGGGGGCTGAGGCAGGTTCGTCCGCGAGCCGAGGACGTGCTTGTCCTCCAACCCGATCTGGTCGTTCGTTCCTACGGCGGGGGACCGCAGGTCACCACGTTTGTCGAGCGTATGGGGACGCCCGTGCTGCAAATCGACTTTGCCGATGACCTCGACGGCATTCGGAATACGATCACGGCCGTCGCCGAGGGGCTGGACCAGCCGGCGCGTGGTGCGCAGGTGGTCGCCGAGATGAACGCCCGACTCGCAGCCCTGCGCGCCCTGCCGGACGCGCCGGAGGCTCTGTACATGACGCCGGCCGGCGTGACGAGCGGCCCCGGCACCCTGGTCCACGAGATGCTGCGCGCGGCGGGTCTGGCCAACTTCCAGCACGAGCCCGGCTGGCGCTCCCTGCCGCTCGAACGCCTGGCCTATGAACACCCCGATCTCGTGGCTGCGGTCTTGTGGGGAGCGACCAATCACGACAACGCCTGGAGTGCGGCCCGCCACCCCATAGCCCGCCGCCAACTCCGCGAGCGCCCAACGGTCCGGCTTGAGGGCGCCTGGGTCGCCTGTGGCGGCTGGTTCTTGCTGGACGCTATTGAGGCGCTGGCCACGACCGGACGCGGAGAGCCGGCGCGGTGAGCTTCAGCTGGCTCAATCTGGCCCTGGCCGCAGCTGCCGTTGCGGCACTGGCGGCTGCCTGTTTTCTCGGCACGACCCCTATGAGCGTGCCCCGCGTCCTGGCCGCCCTGCTGGGTCAGGCTCCGGCCGGCGACAGCCTCGTGGTGTGGCACATCCGTCTGCCGCGCGCGGCTGCGGCGTTTGTGGTCGGCGCCGCCCTGGGGGCGAGTGGCGCGGCCCTGCAGGGGCTGCTGCGCAACCCGCTGGCGGAGCCGGGTGTCCTGGGCGTATCGGCCTCGGCGTCCCTGGGGGCGACCTTCGTCCTGTACTACGGCCTGGCCGACGCCTGGGCCTATAGTGTGCCGGTGGCAGCCATCACGGGCGCGTCCGCAGCCTCGGCCCTCATCGCCCTGGTCGCGCTGCGCACGTCCTCGGTGGTGACCCTCATCCTGGTTGGCGTCGGCCTGTCGAGCTTCGCCGGGGCGACCATGGCACTACTGATGAATCTTGCCCCCAACCCGTTCTCACTGGCGGACATGGTGAACTGGATGCTGGGCTCGGTCGCCAACCGCAGCGCCGACGACCTGGCGCTCGCCCTGCCGTTCCTGGCCGTCGGTTTGGCCGTGCTGTTCATGACCCGACGAGGTTTGTCGGCACTCACTCTGGGTGAGGAAGCTGCGGCCGGCGTGGGCCTCAACCTGCGTCGCCAGCGTCTGGCGGTCGTACTGGGCACCGGGCTGGCCACCGGCGCGGCGGTCGCCATCGCGGGGACTATCGGCTTCGTCGGTATTATTGCTCCGCACCTGGTACGCCCTCGTGTCGATCACGACCCGGCGCGCAGCCTGCTGCCCTCGGCCCTGCTGGCCGGGGTGATTCTCGAACTCGCCGACATCGGGGTCCGTCTGTTGCCGACCGACTCGGAGCTGAAGCTGGGTGTGGTTGCGGCCCTGATCGGCGCGCCGGCCTTTGTGTGGATCACCCTGCAGCGGAGGGCGGTGCGTGACTGAGCTGTGCGCCAGCGAGGTGACGGTCAGGGTCGGCCGGGCGACGCTGGTGAACGCGGCGTCCTGCCGTCTGCGGTCCGGCGAACTGGTCGCCCTGCTCGGGCCTAACGGCGCGGGTAAAACCACCCTGCTACGCGCCACTCTGGGTCTCATACGGCTTTCGGCGGGAGCGGCAAGCCTGGACGGTCGGCCGACGGCAAAACTCTCGCCCACGGAACGCGCCCGCCGGGTGGGCTATCTGCCCCAGGTCCGCCCGCTGGCCTGGCCCAACACCGTGCGTGACGTGGTTGCGCTGGGACGCTTCGCCCACGGCGCGGCGCTCGGCCGCCTGCGCGCCGCAGATGCCGAGGCGGTTGACCGCGCGGTGGGCGCCTGTGACCTGCTTGACCTGGCCCAGCGTCGGACCGACACCTTGTCCGGTGGCGAACTCGCCCGCGTTCACTGTGCCCGGGCTTTTGCCGCTGAAGCCCCGCTGCTGGTTGCCGACGAGCCGACCGCATCCCTCGACCTGCGCCACCAGTTCCAGGTCATGGACCTGCTGCGGCGCTTTGCCGACGCGGGCGGCGGCGTGCTGGTCGTGCTGCACGACATCGGGCTGGCCGTTCGCTTTGCTGACCGGCTGGTATGGATGAAGGACGGTGTCGTGCTGGCCGACGGTTCGCCCCAGGAGACCCTGACCGCCGACCGCATCCGGACGGTCTACGGGGTACGCGCGCGGGTTGAGCGGCACGGCGCCGAGTGGGCCGTGCAGATCGAAGAGGTGGCCTGAGCGTGGCGTTCGCCGCTCTCATGTTGGGCGCGTTTCTGCTCGAAGCCGTCTGCGGCTGGCCCGACCGGCTGTACCGCCGCATCCGCCACCCGGTGGTCTGGATCGGCGCCTTGATCTCGGGGCTCGAAACGGCCCTGAATCTGGATCGCTTTTCCTCGGCCGCGCGCCGCGTGCTCGGCATGCTGACCGCACTCGTTGTCGTCAGCGCAGCCACCCTGTCCGCCTGCCTTCTCGTTGCCCTCCTGCCACAGACGCCGGTCGGTTTCGCCGTGGAAGTGATAATAGCCTCCAGCCTCCTGGCCACCCGCAGTCTGTATTGTCATGTCCTGCACGTGGTCCAGCACCTGGAACACGGCGACTTGGTGGGTGCCCGCCAGGCCGTCGGCCGCATCGTTGGCCGCGACCCCGCCCGGCTCGACAGCGCGGGCGTCGCGCGTGCCAACCTGGAGAGTCTGGCCGAGAACGCCTCCGACGGCGTGGTCGCGCCGCTGTTCTGGGGCAGCCTGTTCGGCTTGCCGGGGTTGGCGGCCTACAAGGCCATCAATACGCTGGATTCCATGCTCGGCCACCGGACCACGCGCCTGGAGGCGTTCGGCGGTTTTGCCGCCCGGCTCGACGATGTGGCGAACCTCATTCCGGCCCGGCTCACCGGCGGACTGATTGCACTGGCCAGCCTCAGGTCTGCCGCGATCCGCGTGATGCTCCGCGACGCCCGACGCCACCGCTCGCCCAACGCCGGCTGGCCCGAGAGCGCCATGGCCGGGGCGCTCGGCATCCGGCTGGGCGGCCCGCGTGTGTATACAGGGGAGCTGGCCGACGAGCCCTGGCTCAACGCGGCCGCCCCGGACCCTGGGCCAACAGACGCCCGGCGCGGCTTGTATCTCTACGGGCGGACCATGGCGCTCCTTGGGCTGGTGCTGCTCTTAGTGGCGGCCGGAGGAAGCGCACCATGAGGCTGGACGGGTTTGTCCACGGCGGGGCGCTCGACCTCATACGTGCCCGCTTCCCCCAGGCACCAGAGCCCTGGATCGACCTGTCTACCGGTATCAACCCCTGGCCGTACCCGGTGGACAGCCCGCAGCCGGAGACCCTCCACCGTTTGCCGAGTGCCAGCGCGACCGCAGCCTGCCGGGAAGCCATGGCAGCGGCATTTGGGGCGCCCGCAGCGTGTGTCCTCCCCGTGCCGGGCAGCGAGCTGCTGATCCGTCTGCTGCCGGTAATGCTCCGGCCCCGGTCCGGGACGCGGGTGGTCATTACCCGGCCGAGCTTTGCCGACCACGCCGAGGTGTGGCGGGCGGCAGGCTGTCGGGTCGTCGAAACATCCGACCCCCTGGATGCCCTGGCCACGGCCGATCTCGTCGTCCTGTGCAACCCGAACAATCCGGATGGCCGGGTCTGGAAACCGGACCGGCTTGAGGCGGCGTGGGCAGCCCTGGCCGCAAAGGGCGGCTGGCTGATTGTTGACGAAGCCTACGCCGATGTGCGGCCGGAGCTGTCGATGGCGGCCAGTGGCGGCCGGCCGGGGCTCATACTGCTGCGTTCGTTCGGCAAGTTCTTCGGCCTTCCCGGACTCCGGCTCGGGGCGCTGATGGCGCCGTGGGACGCGGTGGAAACGGCCCGCGCGTGTCTGGGGGTGTGGAGTGTCTCCGGCCCGGCCCTGGCTGCGGGAACGCGGGCCTACCGGGATGTCGGCTGGCAGCGGGCCACCCGTCAGCGGCTGGCCACGGCGCGGGCGCGTCTGGACGCGGTGCTGAACGCAGCCGGGCTACGGGTGGTGGGCGGCACCGACCTCTTCCGCTTCGTTGAGGTGGACGACGCCGGCAGGGTCTGGCACCGTTTGGCCGAGTGCGGGATCTTCGTTCGCGGCTTCGATTGGAGCCGAAACCGGCTGCGCATCGGCCTGCCGCCCGACGCGGCTGCGGAGGCGCGCCTCAGCCAGGCGCTGCTCGCCCGCTGAGCCTTCGGCGACCGGCTCAGAACTCTGCCCGAAAGCCGGCCAGAAAGGTCGTTTCCGCGGACGAAAAGTACAAGATATCCTGATAGTCGGCGTCAAACAGATTGTTCGCCTTGCCCTCCAGGCTCAGGGAACGGATACCCCAACGGTTCTCGAACAGCAGGTACGACAGAGCCAGGTCGGCCCGCTCGTAGCCGTCGTGCAGGGCGCCGCGCCGCTCGGTGACATTGCCCTTGACGTACAGATGAAAGTTGGCGTTCAGGCGCTCGCCGGCGTAGTTCAGGGTGAACGAGCCCACGTGCTTGGGCCGTCGGACCAGGGGCTCACCCCGCCTGAAGGACCCGAAGCCGTCGTTTCCGGCGTTGTCCAGCACCTCGGTTTCCAGGTAGGTATACGCGCCGCGCAGCGAGAATCCGTAGGGCAGGCCGACGGCTGTCCCGACCTCAAGCCCACGGCTGCGGACGCGGTGCACGTTGATGTAATTCGAGGTCAGTTCGGGCGCGAAGGTATAGGCGATCAGGTTTTTGTATTCGGTCGAAAAATAGGTCAGGTTCAACTGCGCGTCCAAGACGCCCAGGGTCAAGGGCTGGTCGAGACCGATTTCCCAGCTCTCGGACTCCTCGGCCTCCAGGTCAGGGTTGCCGCGGGAAAATGCGGTATCGACGTTCTGAGAAAAACTGGCCGCCTTGATGCCCTGGCTGTAGCCGCCACGCAGTTTGGTGTTGAGGCCGGGAATAATCAGGGCGGCCGAGACCCGGGGGCTGAGGTGCGTCCCATACGTGACCGCATCGTCCAGGCGGAAGCCGGACGTGACGAACAGCCTCTCGCGCCAGGCCAGGTGCAGCTGAGAGTAGAAGGACTGGGCGTTGCGGCTGCCACTGGGCCCATTCTTCTGGCTGTAGTGTTCGTCCTCGATAGAGCCGCCGATGGTAAAGGTCGGCGTCAGGCCGAGGGTCAGGGGCAGGAAAAAGTCGGACGAGTAGTCGGCCGACAGCCGGTACTCGCTGTTGATGGTCAGCGAGCCCAGTCCGTCGCAATCGTTGTAGGTCACGGCGTCATCGTCTCGGCAGTCAATGCTGCCGTCTTCCGGATCACGATAGGTGAACCATTCGTACACCACTCCCAGCTGCAGATTGTGCCTCCACCACGGGGTGGGCTGATAGGTGGCCCGCGGTCCGAGAATGAGGCGGCGGTTGTCGCTGGTCGCCCGGGGGTCCAGGCCGTTCCCCTGCCGATCAAGAATATCACCGCTGCTGGTGGGAACGCGAAAGCGGCTGTCGATGTAGCGCAGGGTGGTGGTGAGTTGCAGCTCATCGCCTGGGTCAAGGTCGAAGCGGGAGGCTAGGGTCGTGCTGCTGTAGTCGTTGTTGACCGGTAGGACGCCCCCGCTGTCAACCCGCCCGACAGCCACGTTGTAGCCGTAGAGGGCCGTCCCGCCGGACAGGCTGAAACGCTCCTCAAAGGTGTCGGGGTTGCCCGCGCGGAAGCCCAGCGTGGCGCGTGCCGGGCCCTGTCCGCGCGGCGTCAGGAGTTGGATGACCGAACTCATGGCGTCGGAACCGTACAGGGCGCTCTGCGGGCCGCGCACCACCTCGATGCGGCCCACGCCCAGCGTCGTCACATCATTGAATTTGAAGCTGCCGCCGGCCCGGTTGACCTTGACCCCGTCGATCAGGATCAGGTTGTGGTCGGATTCACCTCCGCGCGTAAACAGCGAGGTCGCGGCGCCCCGGCTGCCGGTCTGGACGAAGGTGAAACCCGGCACCTCGCGCAGCTGCTCAAACAGGTCGGTCGTCTGGCGTCGGGTGATGTCTTGCTGTGTCACGACCGTCACCGCGTTCGACACCTGCGAGAGGGGTTCTTCGAGCTTGGAGGCGGTGACGATCATGGGGTCGAGCACGGTGGTCGGTGCGAACCGGAGGCGAGGCCGCCGCGGCTCGTCGGCTGAAGCAGACGCTTGCGGGGTGGACTGTGCCTGGGCTGAGGCGGCTGGACCGCCCGTCTGCCAGATCAGGAACGACACGGCCAGAACGGCTACACGCTGTGAGAACTTTCCCATCTTCCCTCCTCGGGGACACCTTCCGTTCGGAGAGAGGAGAGATGGGGGGGTGGAACACAGGGTGTGAAGACGACTGGAAGCCTGCCAGGCTGAGCGCCTGTGCGGTGGATATCCAGAGCGGGAGCACGCTGTAACCCTTCTCCCTCCGCGGAGAGGCCGGTTGGTGGCTTCAGGCAGGTCTCCTGGCTTAGGGGTTCGGGGGCGTACGCCCCAGCGCCCGTCATCGGCCTTCCCACCGGCTTGCACCAGCAGTGACATGATCGAGACGGGCTCCCCCATCACAGTGGCGGGACCGCGCCGGCTTCGCACCGGCTTCCCTTTTCACCCCGTATGGGTACCTCAAGCGCTGTTCGGAGCCTGTGGTATCGGAGGGCCGCCGTATTGTCAAGCGCGCGCCCAGCATTCTTGTCGGAGTGGGTCTGACTTGGTATGGAAAGCCGCTGTAGGCAAGGAAAAGGAGGGAGAACGATGGAAAGAGGAAGAATCTGGCTGCTTGGCCTGCTCGTCCTGCTGCTGACGTCGTCGGCAGTCCGGGCGAACACAATCACGGCATTCCTGGACAACCCGCCCGACCATACCGGCATTGTCGGGATCGGGACGATAAACGGTTGGGCGTTTGCGACGAACGGTGCTCCCGTGACTATCCATCTGCGTATCGACGGGGTCACCCAGGAAGATTCCATCATTCCGTGCTGTAGCTCACGCGCAGACGTGCAGATGGCGGTGGAGGGTGCGCCCCTCGACACCAGCTACTCGGGTGTCTTCAACTATGCCCTGCTGAGCCCCGGTGAGCATACCGTCGGTGTCGAAATCCGGGCTGAGGGCTGCGAGCCGGTTATGCTTGAGCACACTATCTGAGCACACTATCAGTGTTGCAAAGCTCGGAAATGTTGAGGTCGTCGAAAACTTCAGCCTGGAGGAAGCCTGGACCGGGGTTGATGCTCTCAGCAACGACATGCTGATCATCAACGCGACGACCGGGACCGACATGGACAGATCGGCCAACCTGCGGGTTCGCTATTCTCTGGCCGCCCAGAACACTGGCATCATCGAAGCCTACACCGAGGATGAAACAACCGCTGAGACCCTGCACGCGGTGCAGGCAATCTTCAGCGCCCGTTGTTTTCCCTGCCATTCGAGCGACCACAACAACGGCAATCCCGTCGCAGGCCTGGATTTAAGCGCGAGTAATATGCCAGGCGGTACGATCGCCGTCAGAAGCCATCAGCTGACCGACACCTTTCTCATCAATCCGGGTCACCCGGATGCGAGCTATCTGGTGGAGAAGATCGCCACGGACTCACCGTCTCGTGGCAAGCGTATGCCCCAGGATATGCCGCCTCTGTCCGACGAGGAGATTGAGACCATTCGGAACTGGGTTCTCGGCGGGGCTCTCATTCCGGCTGATTTTGCTGGCCATGATGAGGATGACGACCACGGCTCTGGACACGACGATGAGGCCGATCACGACGATGATTCAGGTCATGACGATGATTCAGATGATGGCCACGGTTAGAAAACGAACAGGTGAGTAGGTCGGATGAGCGGAGCGTAATCCGACGGGTACGGAGGTGTCGGCTTACGCCTTGGGCTAAGCCGACCTACAAGACTGTTTCGGCTTGTTCAGCGGCCGACATAATCCCCGAGCCTGGGCGTTTTGCTCTCCTGCCACAGATCGACCAGCCGCTTGGGGATGAGCGCCGCTACCCGGTCGCGCGAGCCGCGAAACCAGTTGCTGATGCCCGGCAGGCTCCACACATACTGCTCCAGCTCGGCCTTGACCCCATCAACGAACTGCTGGACTGCCTCGCCACAAGACTTTGATATGCCTTTGACAGCATATGATTCTTAGATAATATTAAAGGCATGGTTTGGGAAGTCGGTTTCGATCCGGCCTTTGACCCGGAATTCGATGCTCTGCCTGCCGCAGTGCAGGACGAACTGCTCGCCCAGGCGAAGCTTCTCGAAGTGTTCGGACCGACGCTGGGCCGTCCGCGGGTAGACACGCTGCGCGGATCACACCACGCCAATATGAAGGAGCTTCGCTTTCAGGTCGCTGACGGCGTGTGGCGGATCGCCTTTGCCTTTGATCCCAGGCGGCGGGCCGTCCTGTTGGTGGCCGGCAACAAGTCGGGTGTCAGCGAAAGACGTTTTTACCGACAGCTGATCAAGAAGGCGGACGAACGGTTTGACGCGCATCTCGCCCGGCTGAAGGACGAGAGGAGGTCCAGATGACGACGCTACAGGAGAGAATGGATAAGCTGCCCAGAGCGCGGCGAAAAAAAGTGGAGGAACGGGCCAGAGTGCTGATTGCCGAAGAGATGTCGCTCCAAGACCTGCGCAGGGCGCGGAAACAGACGCAGGTGCGTGTAGCCAAGGAACTCGGGATCAATCAGGAAAACGTGTCGCGCCTCGAAAAGCGGAGCGATCTGTTGATTTCCACGCTCCGGGGCTACGTCAGAGCGATGGGCGGCAAGCTGAGTTTGGTGGCGGAATTTCCCGACCGTCCGCCGGTTGTGTTGACCGGCATTGCGGATCTGGACAAGGAAGAGCCTTCGACAAAGTCATAGCAATGGACCGCCGTCGTGCTCTCGCTCGCCAGTCTCCTCAAGCGCCTGACAAACTCCCGTCGGTCCGTCTCATAGGTCATACTCGCTTGGCCTTTTCTGTGTCATGGATGAGTGGGTCGGATGAGCGAAGCATAATCTGACAAGCGTGGACTGCTTATAGTTTGGACATCCCAAGGAGGCTTTGAAAATTATGGAAGCACGGAATCGCTCACTGAACGACTGGTTTGCCCGCATTCGCACTCGCCAGGTGGTCCTTCCTCGATTTCAGCGCTTCGAGGCATGGACCCATAGAATGGTTGCTGGGCTTCTTGATACGGTTTTACGAGAACTTCCAGCGGGTGCACTGCTCGTACTCGAAGTGGGTGATGAAGAACCTTTTGTCTCCAGGGTGATGGTCGGTGCTCCTGAAAACGGTGATAAAATCGTGGAACATCTCCTCGATGGTCAACAGCGTCTGACAGCCCTGTGGCGTAGCCTCACCGACAACTATCCAGATCGAACGTACTTTGTGGAGATGAATTCCGACGAGCAAGAAGATGAGTCTTCCGGTCCGCTGCGAACAATGTCTCAAGGTCGTTGGCGCAAAAATGGAAGGCTCTATCCTCTATGGGCTGATGATCCAGTCAGCGTCTGGGACCGTCAGCTCATACCAGCCAGACTTCTGCGTCCTGACCACGAGGCTGAAAAAGAGTTTAAGGAGTGGGCGAAATCGGCTGCTCAAGATGATACCGACGAGCTTATTCGGTTGATTTCATTAGGCGCAGACCTGCCCGCTCGGTTCGCGGGGTTCAATTTGCCGTTCCTGTCCCTCTCCCTCCCACCCACTACTCCAAGGGAAACAGCTCTCGACGTGTTCGTGAAGATGAATACGTCGGTGCAGCCTCTTAGCACTTACGACATCGTGGTTGCGCAGGTCGAAGCGGCCACCGGATTTTCACTGCACGAACTTGTCTCGGAGCTGCGGAAAGAGGCGCCGACGCTTGAGATCTTCGCAGAGCCTGCTCAGGTCATCCTGAATGCGGGTGCGCTGCTCCAGGATCGTGAACCCAGCAAAAGCGTTATGCTTAGCAACGACTTTGCCGAAGGTTTGATCGATAACTGGGCCAAACTCGTGAGCGGAGCCTAGCGAGCGGCGAGTTTCCTTGATGAAGAACACGTATTCGATTCAACGCGTATTCCTTCCGATGCGGCGACTCCGTTGCTTGTCGCCTTATGGGCTCACGCCCCCGACGGCTTGGATGGCGAAGGCGAAGCGCGTCTCCTCCTTCGGAAGTTTCTATGGCGTGCGTTCTTAACTGATCGCTACGAATTGGCCACCAATGGCCGTATCTTCGCCGATTACAGACTGCTGGCTCCACGGCTCAAAGGCCAGGATGCCGGTGTTCCACTCATCTTCAACGACGAGAGGCATCCACTTCCAACGGCCGAAGACCTGCTGCTGGCTGGTTGGCCGAAGAAAAGAGAGCGTTTGGCTCGGGCAATTCTACTCATCTCCCTCCGACAGGGAGGACTCGATTTCGCCGACGGTAGTCAAGCAACTCGTGACAGCCTCCGTTCAAGGGAATACCACCATATTTTCCCAATAGACCTCTTGGAAGATGCAGGCGAAGAGCAAGGGAAGGTTTACAGAGCGTTGAATTGCGCGCTGGTGACCTGGAAGACCAATCGTAACATCTCTGCTAAGTCCCCGATTGAATATCTCCAGAAGAGGATTGATGCGAGTACGCTCGGCGAGGCAGAGATTCGTAGGCGTCTCGTCAGTCATAGTATCGACTATGACGTTCTTGTGGCTGGCAACTATGATGAGTTTCTTGCCGCACGCGCTGAGACGTTGCTTCCAGAAGTTCAGCGCCTCGGGAGCTGACGTGTTTCGAGGGTGCACCTGTCAGTGATGTGGATTTGGTCAATTATCGCTGAAGGAGACCCGCGATATACCGATGAAGAACCCGCCCCATCCGGGCCTGTCCGTCCGTCATGATTGTCTGGAGGCGCTGGGGCTCAGCGTGACAGAAGCGGCAAGAAAGCTTGGGGTCAGCCGTAAGCAGCTGTCCGATATCGTTAATGGCCGTTCAGGACTCTCACCGGAGATGGTGACCCGACTCGACAAGGCATTCGGTGGCGGAGCAAGTACCTGGTACCGGGTGCAGGCGGCCTATGACCTCGCCCAAACGATGAAACGCGCCGGTCGAATCAAGGTTAAGCGGCTGTCATCGGTAGCATAGATGAGTAGGTCGGCTCGCTCAGCGGCCGCTGTAATCCTCGAACCCGGGCGTTTTGCTCTCCTGCCACAGATCGACCAGCCGCTTGGGGATGAGCGTCGTCACCCGGTCGCGCGAGCCGCAAAACCAGCTGCTGATGCCCGGCAGGCTCCACACATAGTGCTCCAATTCAGCCTTAACCTCGTCAAGACACTGCACGAGACCCTGTCGAGAATCCGTTGCTTGAGCAGTTGCACAGCCTGGGCTGGGAGATCAGCGACCTGACCGGCGAGAATCAAAATCCCGGAGACGCCTCCCGCTGCTCGATTTGTACGTTTGACGTATTACACCAGACATCCTATCGTCACCCCCGTGATTCAATCGTTCGGAGACAGCAAGAGTCGCCGGCTGTTCGAGGGCGGCCGGCTGAGAGGCTTTCGCGGCCTTGACTACGAGCGGGCATTGATGCTGCTCGATGCGCTTGACGCTGCGTCTTCGCTGGCTCCGCTGCGCGCACTTCGGGCCGTTCGGCTCCACGCACTGACCGGCGACCGGCGGGGACAATGGGCAATGACGGTGAACCGGCGCTGGCGGGTGACGTTTCGATTCGAGGCCGGTAATGCGCACGAGGTCACTATCGAGGACTATCACAAAGGATGAAATCGGGAGGTAGGCCATGACGCGAGTGAAGACACATCCCGGCCGGGTACTGCGGGCGGAACTGGAAGCACGAGGCATGAGCGCAAACCGGCTTGCGCTCGCCATCCGTGTCCCGGCAAACCGGATTACCGCCATCCTGCGAGGCGAACGGGCGGTCACGGCCGAGACTGCCGTGCGCCTCGGCCGCTACCTTGGAACCGGACCGGCATTCTGGATGAACCTGCAAAGCGCATACGACATCTCGGTAGTGGAGAGCGTCAAAGGGCACGTGATCGAAGGTGAGGTGCCGGCTGCGGTTTCGTGATACTGGTGCTACGGGAGTGATGACTATGAGGCCGCAGTCCCTTCGCATGGACGAACGCAACCGCATCAAGAAGCCCTTGCTTGAGCAGTTGCACGGCCTGGGCTGGGAGATCGTCACCCTGACCGATGAGAGCCAAAAGCTCGCCGCCACCTTCCGACCGCGCGGCCGACATCAGCGGCCGACATAATCCTCGAACTTGGGCGTTTTGCTCTCCTGCCACAGATCGACCAGCCGCTTGGGGATGAGCGTCGTCACCCGGTCGCGCGAGCCGCGAAACCAGTTGCTGATGCCCGGCAGGCTCCACACGTAGTGCTCCAACTCGGCCTTGACCTCGTCAACGAACTGCTCGACCGCCTCGCCGCGCACCTCCAGGCGTGACCACTTGTGCTCGAACATGGCCCGCAGGCACTCGACGATGTAGCCGATCTGGCACTCGGCAAAAAAGATGCCGCTGCCGCCGTGGCCGGGCGTGCCGTTGGGACCCGGGGTGATGAACAGGTTGGGGCAGTGTTCGAGCGCCATACCCTGATAGGTTTCGAGCCTGTCGTCGAGCAGGGCGCGCACATCGACCCCGTTGCGGCCGTTGACCTGAATCGGCCACAGCACCTTGCCGGTGTCAAAGCCGGTGGCAAAGACAATGATATCGACCGCCTCATGGCCGTCGGCGGTGGTGATTCCGTCGGCCGTGATACGCTCGATTGGCGTATCGGTCAGCTGCACGTTGTCGCGTCGCAGAGCCTGATACCAGCCGTTGTCGAGCAGCAGCCGCTTGCCGTAGGGCGGATACTGGGGCAGCACCTTTTCGACCAGCTCCGGCATGTCGCCGATCTGGGCCTTGATGTACTCAGTCATCTGACCCCGCAGCTTGTCGTTAGCCGCGTTGACCGAACGGTCCGGGTAGGGCCAGTCGGGGTCGATGCGCAGGGTCGGCAGGATGGAATCGCCGATCTGCCAGAACTGGCGGAAGCGGAACCACGACAGATAGGTCGGGATCTTGTCGATCAGCAGGCGCTCGGTGCCGGACAGGGCTTTGCCGTACTGGGGGTGGGACAGCATCCAGTGCGGTGTGCGTTGGTAGATCAGCACCTCGCGGGTCTGGGGCGCAATGGCCGGCACGATCTGGTTGGCGCTGGCCCCGGTGCCGATGACCGCCACCCGCTTGTCGGTCAGATCGACCCCGTGGTCCCAGTGGGTGGAGTGGAACGACGGGCCCGCAAAGGCGTCCACGCCCTCAATCTGGGGCCACTTTGGAATCCGCAGCAGACCGGTCGCGCCGATCACAAAATTGGCCCTGAGGCGCTCGGTCGAGCCGTCGCCACGGCGCAGGTCCAGCTCCCACACCCCGTCTGCGTCGTTCCAGCCCATGGTCTCGACCGCAGTGTTGCACTGCAGGCGATCGCCAAAGCTGCGCTCGGCAACGATCTGCTTGACGTATTTCAGCAGCTCGGGCTGATGACTGAAGTGCTCCGGCCAGCCCATGTCGGGCGCAAAGGAGTAGGAGTACAGCAGGCTGGGCGTATCCACCCGACAGCCCGGATAGCTGTTCTGCCACCAGGTACCGCCTGGCTCGGGGTTTTTCTCGAGGATCGTGAACGACGACAGGCCGAGTTCTTCGAGTCTGAGGCCGGCCAGGACGCCGGTCACCCCGGCGCCGATAATCACCACCTTGAAGTCGGCCGGCGGCGTGAGCGGCGCAACCTGCGCCTGCGGGCCGAGCCCCATCTGTTCGCGTGCCATGGGGCCGTACTCGGGGGCGACCGGCATGCCGGCGGCCAGGTTCATGGCTGCCTGGAGGACTTCGTCGCTGGGCGGTCCGGCCGTTTTCTGGCCCGACAGATAGGCCGGTAGCAGCTCGGCCGCCTTGCGCTCAATCGCGGCCCGGTCGCGCAGATCGGGAACGGCCTGCGGGTCGTCGGCCAGATGGGTAACAACTGCCGCCAGGGTGCGTCTGTCGGCCTGCTCAAGCAGGGACGGAATGTCGATATCGGTGGTGGTCGTCATGGCGGCAACCTACAAGAAGCGGGTCGCCTTGTCCAGAAAGTCGCCAGGCAGACGCCAAGGGCTTACCAGGCGGGCTGAGAGGTGCTAGGCTCCGCACAGCGCCGAGGGACGCGGGGGCTGGGACAGCTCGCTGGAGACACGATTTTCCTGCTTGGCAAGGGGAACGGTGATACCCGAGCGAGCATCGTCCGCCCGTGGGGAGAAGGAGTTATGGCTGCAACGGAAACGAGGCGGACGCAGGAAGACGCCGAGGCCATTTGGGTCAAGTGCAGCGCCTGTCAGGATATTCTGTTCCGCAAGGAGGCCGAGCGGCGTTTATTCGTGTGCCCCAAATGCGGGATGCATCTCAGGCTGACGGTTGAGCAGCGTCTGTTCCTGGTGGTTGACCGCGGTTCGTTTGTCGAGCATGACGTTGACCTGTCGCCCAGCGACCCGCTCGGCTTTACCGACCGCAAACCCTATCCCCAGCGCATCGCCGACGCCCAGGCCAAGACGGGTCGAACCGAGGCGGTGGTGTGTGGGGTAGCAACGATTGAGGACCGAGCGGTGGCCCTGGGACTGTTTGATTTTGCCTTTTCGGGCGGCAGCATGGGAACCGTGGTGGGCGAGAAGCTGACCCGGATTGTCGAGCACGCGGTGCAGGAACGCCTGCCGGTCATTTTCTTTTCCGCCTCGGGCGGTGCCCGCATGCAGGAGGGCGTCCTGTCCCTGATGCAGATGGCCAAGGTCAATACAGCCCTCAACCGGCTGCGGGCGGCCGGACTGCCGTATATCTCGGTCATGACCGATCCGACGACGGGCGGAGTGGCAGCCTCGCTGGGGATGATCGGCGATATCAATATCGCCGAACCCCAGGCCCTGATCGGCTTTGCCGGCCCGCGGGTGATTGAACAGACGATCCGCGAGACCCTGCCGCCGGGCTTTCAGCGGGCGGAGTTCCTGCTCGAGCACGGCATGCTGGACATGGTCGTGGAACGTAAGGATCTGCGCGGGGTGCTGGCACAACTGCTCGGCCTGCTGTGCGACCCCGCCTCGGACGACGCGGGTGAGACCCCCGGCCAGCCCTAGCCGGTCCATTTGCTGACGTCCATGCTCAGTTACGCCGAGACCCTGGACTTCCTGTTTGACCGCGAGGTCGAGCGTATGCAGCTCGGGCTCGACAGGGTGGAGCGCGCCCTGGCGCTGTGCGGCTCCCCTCACACCCGCTTTCCCAGCTTGCACATTGCGGGGACGAACGGCAAAGGCTCGACCGCAGCCCTGCTGCACGCCGTACTGAGAGCGGCGGGCTACCGGGTTGGCCTGTATACCTCACCCCATCTGCTCGACTTCTGCGAACGCATCCGTCTCGGCGCCGGCTGGATTCGGCAACAGGACGTGGTTGACGGCATAGCCTGGATTCGCTCCCGCCTCGACCCGGCCGAGCTCGGGCTCACCCCGTTTGAGCTGATGACGCTGCTTGCCTTTGTAACCTTTGCCCGGGCCGAGGTCGATATTGCGGTCGTTGAGGTCGGGCTCGGTGGACGCCTGGACGCGACCAATGTGCTGTCTCCGCTGGTGACGACGATTACCCAGATCGGACTCGACCACCAGGCCTATCTGGGCAGCGATGTGGCCCGGATCGCGGCTGAGAAGGGCGGCATCATCAAGCCTGGCGTCCCGGTCGTTGTCGGCCGGATGGAGGCCGACAGCCAGGCCGTGCTGATCGACATCGCGCGTCGGCAGGGCAGTCCGAGCCTGGTCTATGGTCGGGATTTTTGGGCCGATGCGGGTTCGGGTCATTTTGGCTATCGGGGCCGGGCCTGGCAGTATGAGAACCTGCCGCTGGGGCTGGCCGGCGCCTTTCAGGTCGATAACGCGGCCGCAGCCCTGGCCAGCCTGGAATGCCTGACTGCGGATTTTCCCGTCTCCGGTGCCCAGCTGTGCCACGGCTTGCGGCAGGTCGTCTGGCCGGGGCGTTTCCAGATCGTTTGCGATCAGCCTCTTGTCATACTCGACGGGGCGCACAACCCGTATGCGGTTGCGGCTCTGGTGTCGGCCCTGCCCGAGGTGCTCGGCGGGCGGCGAGTCTCGCTGCTGTTCGGGGTGATGGACGATAAGGACTGGCCGTCTATGGTCCCGCTCCTGGCCCGCATTGCCCACCAAGCGGTCGTCACCCGGGTGCGCAATCCGCGTGCCGCAGACCCCCAGGCCGTGGCAGCCGCCTTTGCCGGGGCGTGCCCGACCCGGGTGTGCAGCGACGCGCGGGCCGCGTGCCAGCAGCAGCTCGACGGGGCTGACGCCGACACGGCTGTGGTCGTATGCGGCTCGCTGTTTCTGGTCGGCGAGGTGCTGCCCCTGTTTCCTTCAGCGCTAAGGGGGCAGCGCCGATGATTCGCCTGGCCTGCCTGATCGTCGTGCTGTGTCTGACCGGTCCGGTCCCGGCCTGGGGTCAGGCTGAGCCGAGCAGCAGCCAACCGCTCGAGGTCGAGGCCGAGACGCTGGGCTATGAAGAGGACACCGATACCGTTACCGCCAGCGGAAACGTGGTGGTGACCAGGGGGGCGACCCGGATCACGGCCGATTCGATCCGCTTCAACCGCACCACCAACCAGGTCGACGCCCGAGGCAATGTCGTGGTCCGCAATCCGCGCGGCACAATCGAAGCCGAGGCACTCCAGTTCGAAATGGAGGACGAAACCGGCCGAATCACCAACGGCACGGTCCGCCTGCCCAGCCATCAATACACGATCACCGGCAAAAACTTGCAGAAGTCGCTGGGCCAGACCTATCACATTGACGACGGGACGATGACGACCTGTCAGTGCGATGAGCCCGAACAGGCCGACTGGACCGTCGGGGCTCAGACGCTCGACCTCGTCAGACGCGGCCGTGGGGTGGTCCGCGGCGGCACTCTCAAGGTCCGCAACGTACCGGTGCTGTACCTGCCCTACGCCCTGTTTCCGGTCCAGACCGAGCGCCAGAGCGGCCTGTTGTTTCCCAACTACGGGTTTTCCAGCCGCCGCGGCTTCCAGTTCCAGCAGCCCCTGTACTGGGCGCTGAACAAAAGCCACGATGTCACCCTCACCGCGGATGTCGAGACCGCAGCCCGGTTCGGGCTGTTGGGCGAGTATCGCTATGCCCTGAACCGCAACGCCGAGGGTCAGCTGATCGCCTCGTACTTTAACGAAAAGGTGGGCGGCGTGGCCTCGACCAGCTCACCCCGGCACCGCTGGAGCCTGACCGGCACGCATCGCCAGCGCCTGCCGTACGGGGTGCAGGGCTACGGCGACTTCTTCTTTGTCAGCGACGACCGTTTCTTGCGCAACATGAACACGCCCTATTATGTCGGGCTGGAGGATACCGATCTACGCTCCCGGCGCTGGACGCGCTCCCGAGCCGGCGCGGTCAAGACTTGGCGCCACGCCCAGCTACGGGCCGATACCTTTTACTTCCAGGATTTGCGCAACGAGGACGACTACGCCTTTCAGGTTCTGCCGACCCTGCGTTTTCGGACTCAGCGCTGGCTGTTAGGCGGTCGGGCCGAGGCCGGCCTCAATATCCAAGGGGCAAACTTCTACCGCCAGAAGGGCTACTACGGCCAACGCCTCCACATCTCTCCGTGGCTGTCCGTGCCCTTCTCCCTGGGCGGCTATGCCTTTGGCTCGCTGAGCGCGGTCGGCCATGAGACGGTCTATCACCTGGGTTCCCGGGAAGCGGTATCGGTGCAGGATCTGGGCCGGGCCGGCATGGACGGCCACAGCTTCAGCCCGGGCGGCGACCGCACCCGTGAGACTGTGCAGTTGCGGGCCGAGCTGGCTACCCGTGTGTCGCGGGTCTTCAGGCTGGGCTGGGGGCGCCTGCACAGCCTCAAGCATGTGGTCGAGCCGCACGTCTCCTACTCCTACAGCCCGGTCGTCGGCCAGGACGACCTGCCCCTGTTTGACGGGCTGGATCGGATCAATCGGCGCAGCCTGTTTGCGTATGGGGTGACCAACCGCCTGCTCGGCAAGTTTGTCTCCGGCTCCGACGCGGACGCCACACGGATACGCGAGCTGCTGCGCCTGACCATTACCCAGGCCTACGATCCGACGCGGCGCCTGCGCGGTGCGGGACCGGGCAACTTCGGGCTGAGCGAAACCGCTCAGCACTTCTCGGACGTGGCCTTTGACGCGCGTTTCAGCCCCTTTTCCTTTCTCAGCATTCGGACCGATACGGTGTACGATCTTGATCGATCCGAGGTCACCGCAACCCGGGTTGCAGCCTTCGTCCGCGACCCCCGACCCCTGCCGTCGGCCCCGCCGGTGTTCCAGCAGCTGCAGCGCCGAACGACGCTCTACTTTTCCTACCGGGCCATTGCCGACCGCCTGCTCAAGGAGTTGAGCGCCAACGTGGTGCTGCGCCTGACCGAGCACGTCTCGGCCGCCTATCGGACCCGCTATGACCTGAACGACGCCTCGTTCGTTCGCAACAGCTATTACTTCCGGCTGCTGTCACCCCAGAAATGCTGGGCGTTTGATTTCGGCGTGGTTGATAAGGTCAACCCGGACGAGGTCGAGTTCCGCTTTGCCGTTACCCTGGTCGGGCTGAGTTCATTCGGACGCCAGATGTTCTGAGCGTGTATCGGCTAGGGGGCGCTCCTCTTGTTCCTCCCAGTCCTTGAACTGATCAACGGTGCCGCCCCGCCACATGGGCACACCGGTCCGGTAGGCGGCGCGGGCGATCATGTGGGCGCCAAGTGGGGCGGTGAGGAGCAGGAAGCCGAGGATCAGGCTCTCTTTGAGTCCGGGCGACAAGCCCAGAAAGCGGAAGTAGATCAGGGCTGCCAGCAGCACCCCGGCCACGCCAAAGGTGGTGCTTTTGCTCGTGGCGTGCATGCGCGAATACACGTCTCTCAGCCGCAGCAGGCCAATCGTGCCGGTCAGCAGAAAAAACAGGCCGAGCAGCAGCAGGCCGCTGACCAGGATTTCAAGAGTCGGTGGTGTGTCCATCGATGACGGTTCCTACCAACAGATAGCGGGCTGCCGCAACCGTGCTCAGAAACGACAGAATGGCCAGCACCAGCGCGACATCAATGTACAGGGCGCTGGCCGTGCGGATGGAGACAACGATGATCGCCGCCACCAGATTGACCGCAATATTGTCCAGGGCGACCACCTGGTCAGGCACGCTCGGTCCGCGGATCACCCGGTAGCCGCTGAGCACGATCGACAGCGTAATACCGGACAACATAATAGAACAGGTGATTTCAATCATGCGTGGTGGCCTTCACTCGACGATCAGCAGCAAATAGCGCTCAAAGCCGTCTTTGATCTTCTGTTTCTCTGCCTCAATGTCCTCAATGTCGAGAAAATGGATGAACAGGAAGCGTCGGTCGGGCGACACCTCAACCGACAGGGTGCCCGGCGTCAGGGTGATCATATTGGCCAGCAGCGTAATCAGGATATCGTGCTGGACCTCGAGCGGGTAGGCCAGAATACCCGACCGCACGTTGAGCCGTGGCGACAAGACCTGCTTGACCACGTCGATATTGGCCACGACCAGCTCTTTGATAAAAAAGCCCAGCAGGCGAAATCCCATCAGCACTCTGCGGATATAACGCCACTCCCGGCCAAAAGAGCGGGGGAAGAACAGCATGGCGCCGATGCCGACCAGATAGCCGATCAGAAACTGGTGCAGCGAGATCTCGTCGTGCAGCAGGCACCAGGTAAAGGCCAGGGTGACGTTCAGGGTCAGACGGGGCAGTATGGACGACCTCGGATGCGAAGCTCGCCCGGACATGCGATTTTCTTCAGTCGGGGTCGGCATTGTGTCTGCTCGGCTTTTGGGCAACCACAGGGGGTTGCCCCTACGTGTTTTGGGCAGGGGGTTGCCCCTACGTGTTTTGGGCAAGCACATGCCCCTACCTGTCTGGCCCCAGCACCGCCTCAATATAGGCCCGTGGCTCGTAGGCCTGTTGGGCTGCGAGTTCAGCCACACTATAGAGGACACCCGGGAAGAGGCCAATCCACACAATCCCGGCCACCAGAAGAAGAATCCCGGGCAGCAGCGGATTCAAGGCCACGGCCCGCCGTTCACCCTGCTCAGCGCCCCAAAACACCCCGTTCCAGATTTTGAGCATGGAGGCCAGGGTCAGCAGGCCGCCCACCAGCCCAATGCCGGCATAGCCGTAGCGTCCGGCCTCGACACCGGCCTGGAGGACGATGAATTTGCTGAAAAAACCGGCCAGGGGCGGGATGCCGGCCAGGCTCAGGGCGGCGATGAGAAACAAGCCACTGAGCAGCCAGGAGTGCGACTGCAGGCCGCCGATGGTTTTGAGCTGGGTCGTACCGGTCACGCTGTGGACCGCTCCGGCAATCAGAAACAGGGCCGATTTGGACAGCACGTAGGGCACCATGAAGAACAGGCTGCCGGCCAGCGCCTGGCGGCTCAACAGGCCGATGCCCAGCAGCAGATAACCGATCTGGCTGATGATGTGGTAGGACAGGATACGCTTCATATCGACCTGTGACAGGGCGCCGAACACGCCCAGCAGCATGCTGAGTGCGGCCAGGACGAGCAATAGCTCGTGGGTCACGCCCGGGTCGTGGCGAAACATCAGGCTGAAGGTCCGAAAAATGGCGTACACCCCGACCTTGGTCAGCATACCGCCAAAAAAGGCGCTCATGCCCGCCGGCGGCTGAAAGTACGGGCCCGGCAGCCAGAAATACAGCGGAAAGATGGCGGCCTTGGAGCCGAAGACAAACAGAAACAGCAGGGCCAGCACGGTCGGCAGCGGGCTGTCGGCCGGCAGCGCCTGTATCTTCAGCGCCAGATCGGCCATATTCAGCGTGCCCAGGCTGCGGTAGGTGACGGCCAGGGCCAGCAGGAAAAACGTCGAGGCAATCAGGTTGATGACCAGGTATTTGAGCGTCTCCCGTAGCTGGCCCGGCTCGGAGCCCAGGACCAGCAGGGCGAATGAGGCGATCAGCAGGATCTCGAAGAACACGAACAGGTTGAACAGGTCGCCGGTCAGGAACGCGCCGTTGACCCCCATCAGCAGGATAAAAAACAGCGGAAAATAGAAGTGTTCCTGGCGGTCGGGGTCAATTGAGGCCAGGGAAAACAGGCCGACGGCCAGGGCGATGGTCATGTTCAGCCCGACCATCGTCATGCTCAGCGCATCGGCCACCAGGACAATCCCGAACGGCGCCGGCCAGTTGCCCATGCGCAGAACCACGATCCCGCTGCTCCAGACGTAGAACAGTCCGAGCAGGGACAGCAGCCACAGCCCGCCAATCGTGATTATACTCAGCAGGCGTTGCAGGGCGGCTCGTCGCGGAAACGCGGCCAGAACCGCAGCGGCCACGACCGGGCCGATGACAAACAGGATGAACAGCTCGTGCAGCATACGCAGCGTCACCCTAGGGCCAGTCTCTGTATTCCTTCATTCCGCATTCCACCTTCCTCTCACTCTTCCCCCCCGGCCAGCTCGTTAATATCGTTTGAGTCGCACACCTGGCGGGTGCGAAAGGCCAGCACCGTGGCAAAGGCGGTCATGCCGAAGCTGATCACAATGGCGGTCAGCACCAGGGCCTGGGGCAGGGGGTCGGTGTAGGGCGGAGGGGAGGTGAGCAGCGGTGGGCTGCCGTGCTCGAGGCCACCCGACAGCATCAGGGACAGGTTGGCCGCGTGCGAGTAGAGCGACAGGCCAATGACGACCTGCAACAGGTGGTGCTGGAGCAGGAGATAGGTCCCGCAGCCGAACAGTACGCCAATCACGCTAATGAGAATGAGTTCCACCGCTCGGCTCCTATGCCTCGGCAACCCGCTGAATGATGCCGATGCTTGTTCCGACGACGACCAGATACACGCCGATGTCAAACCCCATGGCTGTGGCCAGTTCGACCTCGCCCAGCAGGGGCACCGAGAAGTGGCCGAACGCGCTGGTCAAAAACGGCTGGCCGAAGGCCACCGCGCCCAGCCCGGTAAGGGCGGCCACCAACAACCCCAGACTCACAATCCGAACCGGGTTCAGCAGGGTTTCGCGCCGGAAGGTGGCGGCGTCAAAGGCGATCATCTGAAAGGTGATGGCCACCGCAGTCAGCACCCCGGCGATAAAACCGCCGCCCGGCGCGTTATGGCCGCGCAGCAGCAGATAGATGGCGAACAGCAGCATCAGGTGCAGGGTCAGGCGGGCAAACGACTGGAGGATCGGCGAGCCGGACCCGGGAACCCGTAGCAGGCTGCCGAGCCGCCCGCGCCCCGGGCCGCCCAACTCGATCATGGCCACCACGGCCAGCGCGGCAACCGCAAACACGGTGATCTCTCCCATGGTGTCAAAGCCCCGAAAATCGACCAGAATGACATTGACGACATTCTGCCCGCCGGCCAGTGCGTAGCTGTTTTCCAGGAAATACGGGGCCAGCAGGGACGGCGCAAACTCGATGTTGGCGGCCAGGAGCAGGAGAGCGGCCAAGCCTCCGACGCCGATGCTCAGGCCGAGATGCAGCAGCCGACGGCTGACGGTCGGCCGGACATTGTCCAGCGGGGAAAAAAAGCGCAGCACCAGCAGAAACAGGACCAGCCCGACCGCCTCAACCAGAATCTGGGTCAGGGCCAGATCCGGCGCGCTGAACAGTACGAAAAAGATCGAGACCAGGGAGCCGACCAGCCCCAGCGCCAGAATGATGGCGATCCGCGAGCGAAACACGCAGCAGGCCAGGGCGGCCACGCCAATCAGCACGGCCAAGCCGATTTCGTACCAGCTGGCCACCGTCGTCTCGGTTTGCAGCGGGGTCACGGCAAAGAACTGCCAGACCGGCAGGCTGAGCCCCAGGATGAGGGCGATCAGCACATAACAGATGTAGTCGGTCAGGCGCCCGGTCATGTACAGGCGGCGCTGCCAGGTGAAGGCCGCACTCAGCCAGGCCAGGCTGTCAACATACAGCCGGTCGAACGAATACCAGGCCCGGGCGGTTTGCAGGCCGGGGATAAAAGAGCGGCGCGACACGAATAAGCCCAGCCCGACCGCCAGGCTGAGCCCGCTCAGCAGCAGCGGCGGGTTAATCCCGTGCCACAGACCCAGATGCGGGATATGAGACGCGGAGTCGTCCGCCGTCCCCAGGGCCGGCGCGATCAGGGTTTCGGCCAGACCCGGCAGAAGCCCGTAGACCAGGGCCAGAGCGCTGAGCACGATGATGGGCAGGGCCATGCCGACCGGGGTGTGATCGAGCCGGCGCGTGTCCGGCCGGTCGGACGAGTGCGAGGAGCGCTCCTCGGCAGGCTGGACGGGGGCCGGCCGCACGGCAAAAAACGTCCCGTAGCACAGCAGGGCCGAGTACAGGAAGGTCAGGCAGCTGGCCGCCACGGCCACGGCGCTCAGGCCCGGCCCGACCGTCAAGACCGACTCGTAGAACAGCTCTTTGCTGATAAAGCCGCCCAAGGGCGGCAGGCCGGCCATTGACAGACAGGCCAGTACGGCCGCCCCGGCAATCAGCGGCATCTCCCGGCGCTGGCTGCCCAGTTGGCGGATGTCCCGGGTGCCGGCTTCGTGTTCGACCGCTCCGGCGGTCAGAAACAGGGCGCCCTTGAACGCCGCGTGGTTGACGATGTGCAGCACCGCAGCCAGCATGGCCAGCCGCGTTCCAATGCCGAGCAAGAGCACAATCAGGCCCAGCTGACTGACCGTCGAGTAGGCCAGCAGGGCTTTCAGGTCGGTCTGTTTACACGCCAGCGCCCCGCCCCAGACCATGGTCAGGGCTCCGACGCTGACGCCGGCCGTAGACCAGACCGGATCGGCGGCGAACAGCGGAGACACCCGCGCCATCAGGTACAGCCCGGCCTTGACCATGGTGGCCGCGTGCAGATAGGCGCTGACCGGGGTCGGGGCTTCCATGGCCGAGGGCAGCCAGATGTGAAACGGAAACTGGGCCGACTTGGTGAAGGCTGCCACCAGAAAACACACCCCAACGGCGCTCGACAGGGAGGGCTGGGCGGCCAGCAGCTGCGACAGCTCCAGGCTGCCGGTCTGGTCAAAGACCAGAAAAATCCCGAACAGCAGGACCAGACCGCCGCCGGCGGTCAGCCCCAGGGCCTTGGTCGCCCCCTCGCAGGCTGCGGCGCGTTGGGAGCGGAAACCGATCAGTAGAAACGAGGCGACGCTGGTCAGCTCCCAGAACACCAGCAGGACGACCAGGTTATCGGCCAGCACCACGCCCATCATGGCACTGTTGAACAGCAGCAAAAATCGATACAGGCGTCCGAGATGTGGATCGTCGCGCAGATACGAGCCGGCATAGATGAACACCAGCAGGCCGACACCCGAGATCAGACTGACGAACAGCCAGCTCAGGCCGTCGAGCTGCAAACTCAGCCGCAATCCGAGCGCCGGCAGCCACGGCCACGAGATGTGGACGCTGGCGCCGTGCTGGATAGCGGACCACAGCACCACCACCACACAGACCTGGACGGCCGGGATCAGGCTGAACAGGGGGGCGGTTGCCTGGCGGAAACGCGGCGGCAGCGGAACGAGCGCGCCGAGCAGGGGCAGGATGATAAGGACAGGGAGGAGAACCGGTGACACTGAGGTGCATTTTCAATAAATCGCCTCTGGCGTCAATGGCAGGCTGGTCCTCCTGGTCGCCTGGCCGCGTCTTGACAGCTCAGAGGCTGCCCCATAGCCTACCTGTCTTTGAATACGGTTCATCCTGATCGTGTGGCTGAGGAAGAGCGGATGAACCGCATGTGGGTCGGCCGTCTCAGCCGGCCGGCCGCAAGCGCCACGAGGAGGCGTGCAGGGCCATGTTACCCCGTCGGTGGATGGAAGCCTATATCAACTTTCTGCTGCGCCGGCGCTGGATTGTGCTCGGCCTGGCAGTCGTCCTGACGGCATTCTTCGTCTACCAGTTGGGTCACACCAAAATCCAGATGAACTTCCTGGACTTCTACCCGCCCGGGCATCCGTACATGCAGCTGGTCAAAAAACACGCCCGGATGTTCGGCTCGGCGAATGTCCTGGTCATGGCGGTCGAGGTCGAGCAGGGGGATATCTTCAATATCGAGACCCTCAACAAGATCGACCGGCTGACGATTGCGCTGCTGGAGACGCCCGGGGTCAACGGCTGGCAGGTGCTGTCCATCTCGCATCCCAAGATGCGCAACATCGAAATATCCAGCGCCGGTATCCAGGCCCTGCCGCTGTTCTTCCCCGGACCGCCGAAAACCCAGGCCCAGGCCGCCCGGATCAAGAAGGCCGTGTATACCAACGACGGGATTCTCGGCGTACACGTCTCCTACGACACCCAGATGGCCCTGATTACGGCCGCGTTCTGGGAATCGGGCCTCGATTTCGGGCGGATGAAGGAACACCTGTTCCGCCTCCAGGCCGAGGAGACCGACGCCCGCCACACTATCTACATGACCGGTTTCCCGGCCCTGTTCTGCTGGATCTTCCAGTACCAGCCGTGGATTGTCGGGATTACGCTGCTGACCATTGCGTCGATCATGGCCCTGCTGTGGTTCTACTTTCGGACGATTCACGGCGTCTGGATTCCGCTCTTTTCCGGGGGGCTCAGCACGGTCTGGGCCTTAGGCTTTGCCGGTGCGCTGGGCTTCAGCATCGACCTGTTGATGATTGTGGTCTTTCTGCTGATCACCGCCCGGGCGCTGTCCCACTCGGTCCAGTCGATGGAGCGCTACCACGAGGAGTACGCCCGCCTGGGGGACAAAGACGCCGCCATTTTGCAGTCCTACCTGGGGCTCTTCTCGCCCGCCCTGGTCTCCATCGCCTCGGACGGGCTGGCTATCCTGAGCCTGGCCGTGGCCCGGATTCCGCTGATTCAGAAGATGGCCTTTTTGTCCAGCTTCTGGATTTTTACCATTGCGATCAGCGTGGTCACCCTCCACCCCATCCTGTTGAGCTTTTTGCCGCCGCCCCGTCACGATCCCCGGGCCGGCCGGCGGCTGTCGGACCGGATCTATACCGGCATCAACCACCGCCTGGTCTGGGTCAGTCGGGGCAGGGCCCGGTATGCCACGGCGACCTGTTTCGGCCTGGCCCTGCTTGTCGGCATCTATTTTGCCATGCAGATCAAAATCGGCGACGTGTCGTTCGGCAAAGCCCTGTTTTACCTCGATCATCCGTATAACGTGGCCTACGACCGGATTATTGCTCGGGACTTCGCCGGCATCTCACAGCTGGTGGTGATTGCCGAGGGGGCCGAGCCGGGGACCTTCCGCAGGGTGGATGCCCTGCGCGCCCTGGAGCGCTTTCAGCGCCATATGGAGCGCAGCAACGCCCTGGCCGGGGGCAGTGTCAGCGGGGCGGATATCATTCGCCAGATTTACCAGCGCTTTGAGGAAGGGATTCCCAAGTGGGCGATTCTGCCCAAGAAGTCGGTCGATGTCGGCAATATGTTCGCCTACTTCCTGATGTCGGCCGGGGCGCCGGCCCTGGAGCGTTTTGTCGATAAAGACCTCCAGAACGCCACCGTCACCATCTTTTTTCGGGATTACCAGCACGACACGGTCATGGAGGCCCTGAATCGGGCCAAGGAGTATATTGCCAGCAACCCGATTGAGGATGTTGAGTTTCGGCTGGCCGGCGGGCTGTTCGGGATTCTGGCCGCCATCAACGAAGAGGTCGAGTGGTCCTACCGGGTCAACCTCACCCTGGTCCTGGCCACGGTGTTTGTGTTGAGCCTGCTGACCTATCGGTCTCTGACCGGGGCGCTGATCGTGATGATTCCGTCCATTGTCGCCCAGCCGCTGACCGAGGCCATCATGTACTGGTCGCGTATCGATATGAACGTCAACTCCCTGCCGGTGGCCGCCATCGGGATCGGCATCGGGATCGACTATGGCTACTACGTCTTGTCCCGGATTACCGAGGAGTGCGCTAATTTCGACGACATGGATCAGGCCATTGAGCGCGCCCTGATGACGACTGGTCGGGCGATTCTGTTTACCGGCACGACGCTGACCGCCAGCGTGATCTTCTGGCTGTTCTTTCCGATGAAGTTCCAGGCCGAGATGGCGTTCCTGCTGGCCCTGGTCCTGTTTCTGCACATTGTCGGCGCCCTGGTGTTTATTCCCTCAATGGTGTCTCTGCTCAAGCCGCGTTTTGCCGTGCTACGGGCGGCAGCGGCGCAAGACGGCGCGGACGGCCCGACGCCCGTGACGTGAACAGGAGTCTTGTCATGCAGCTCCGTTATCTCGTGTGCCTGGTGTGGTGTGGCCTTGGCCTGCTGCTCAGCCAGACCGGCTGGGCGCAGACCTTACCGGTCACGGTCGGCAAGTGGCATATTACCACCACCATCTCCTCACCCGAGCTGCCCCAACCGCGCTTCACCACCCACACCCGGTGTGTCGACGAACCCGAGGTCGATCCGTTTGAGGGGTTTGTTCGGGACGAGGGGTGTGAGCTGCGCGATGTCAAGCAGGAGGGTGAAACGCTCACCGCCCGGCTGAGCTGCGGCAGCGGAGAAGGGGTAACGCCGATGAGCGGGACCCTGGAGTACACGGTGACCGAGACGACCATGAACAGCCGCATGCGGTTTGAGAGCAAAGACTTTTCGCAGACCATACGGGCGGTTGGCCGGCATATGGGCGAGTGTGACGAGGAGTCTGAACAGGCGGCCGGCGCCCAGGCGGGCGGCGACGCTCCGCCAAGCGACGAAAAAGCTCAACGATGATATCTTCCTAATGCGATGGTCATCATCGTTGAGATTTAAGCCCCACCCCACCCCAGCACAGGAGGACAGGCGCATGATGGAAACCCAGAAGATGGACGACTCGGTCAACGTGTTTGGTGAGCCGCTCGACACCTGTAGTGACAGCCCGCTGACCGGTTTCTTTCGCGACGGCTGCTGCAACACCAGCGAGCAGGATCGTGGCTCGCACACTGTGTGTGTCGAGGCCAGCCAGGAGTTTCTGGAATTCTCCCGCCAGCGCGGTAACGATCTCTCGACCCCTCGGCCCGAGTTCGGCTTTCCGGGCGTCAAGCCGGGCGACCGCTGGTGTTTGTGTGCGGCGCGCTGGCTCGAAGCCTACCAGCGCGACATGGCCCCCCGGGTGTATCTCACCCGCACCCACCAGCGTGCCCTGGAGATTGTTCCCCTGAAACTGCTGCGCGAGTATGCGATTGATCTGAATTAGACAGGTGAAATTTTTGTGCTCCTCCTCTCCCTCTTATCCCGTTAAGTGAGCACCTCTTCCCAGCGGGCGTCTGGTCTGCTGGTCAATCTTGAGCGGGGAACAAGGATTGCACGCCGCTATCCGGCAGGAATGAGAAATTCGTCGGCTTTCCAAATCTCCGAGGAGAGATGCGTGATCAAGATGTAATTAAAGCTTTCGTCGTTTTTTTACGCGGCATCGGCTTCCCCGACTTGATGGTAGACCGATGGCCTGACGAAGAGAATCGTCGGACTAAAGAGATCGATGCAATCGCTGGCCCTTTTGCGATTGAGCATACGAGCATCGACAGCATTCCACACCAACATCGGAACGATGATTGGTATCGGCGCGTCGCGGGCGGACTCGAACAGGAGTTCTCTGACAGCGTGGATTTTCATCTGAGCGTCACACTCGAATACGACGCCATCAAGAAAGGCCAGGATTGGGATAAGCTTCGTGCTGCTCTCAAGAGTTGGGTTTCCAGTAACGCCTTCGAGCTGCCTTATGGGTGGTATGATAGGATCCTTCCGGTAGATCCTCTACTTTCTCCCCCCTTTCGGCTCTGGGTCCAAAAACGGAAAGAGGGGCCACGAGGTGTCTCCTTCCCCCGCTTCGCACCGCCAGAAGACAAAACACTGTCAGAGCGAATAAGGAAGATATTGGACCGTAAGAGAGCGAAACTGGCGAAATACCAGGTGCCGGGTACTACGACCGTTTTGCTCGTCGAAAACGGTGATATCGCTCTTATGGATGAACCAACAATGCTCAGCGCAATTCGAGATGCGTATCCAAATGGACTGCCGGACGGGGTGGACAAGCTGTGGTTTGCCGATACGTCTATACCGGAAAATCCGAGGTTTCGTGACTTTACCAATATGGAGGGCTGAACACGCTGCTGGAGTGGCGGGATCCGGGCTCCATCGCTTCTGCCGCATCATGCGGCCTGGGCTGCCGCCCGGTGCAAGAGGTGGACGGCGAGACCATTTATCGCGAACACTGCGCCACCTGCCATGCCACGGCGACCCGTGCGCCAAAGTTTCTGAAGTCCTACCGGGACCATCTCCACTCATCACCGGGCATGATACGTAACATAAACTCGTCAAACATCGGAACAGTAAAAGCTGTGTCTCCGTGACTCGGGCTCCACACCATACCTTTATTAATCAGTTGGCTGCGAGTGGGAGCTAAAGAGGTGACGCGACGGTTCAGGACACCGGCAATGTCTCCTGAACGATGAGGTCCTGCCCCGAGTTGGGCCATCGCTCGAAGATATCTTTTCTCTGCGGGCGTCAGCCTGTCAAACCTGACCAGGAAGAAGCTTTTATCGAGGTCGGCGATGGCCTGCTTGGAGGCGACTTCAACACTAGAAGCCGTAATGGGAGAACGCTCGGCGACATCCCATAAGTGCTTTCCCCACTCCTGCAGAAAGTAAGGATAGCATTGAGTCCGAGAAACGACGGCGTCGAGGGCGGAGGGATCTATCTCCACTCCTTCGTCTATCGCGGGCTTGGCAATCGCAAATTTTGCTTCATCAGGGGAGAGCGCTCCGATGTCAGGAAACTCAAAAAGCCTCTCGGCGTAAGACTTTGCTTTCCCCATGCGACCTCGTAACTGGGGGAGACCTGCCCCGATCAAGGTCACCGGGAGCCGCCGTTGAGACGTCCGGTGTAGCGCCGTGATCAGCGCACCGAGTTCATCCTCCTTCACATACTGGAGTTCATCGACGAAGAGCACCAAACAGCTTCCATCTGCCTTGGCGGCGGCGCCAACGACTTCAAATAGGTCCTGCAAGTCAGTCTCCAAGTCTCCGTTGTCCGCCAACCCGGGTTCCGGGTCGAAGTCCAAAACGACCTCGATATCCTGGTACTTCATCTTCAGCGCCCCGACAAACCCTGCAAGTGCCCTGAGCGCGTGTTGCGCCACATTTTTGACTGCCTCCTTGTTCGAGAGTTTCAGCAAGGCCGAACGCAACTGAGGCGCTAAAAGGGATACCAGAGAGCGATTTTCAGGCGCTTCTATGCGTGGTGCGTGCATGCGGTTCGCCAATGCGTCTTCACGAATCCGGTCCAACAAGACAGTCTTTCCTACGCCACGTAGTCCAACCATCAGCATACTTTTGCTTGGACGGCCGATCTTGATCCGCTCCAGTGCAATTCGCGCGGTCTCTCGGACCTCGTCTCTGCCGACCAGTGCTGGAGGCTGCGTGCCTGCTCCAGGTGCATAGGGGTTTCGAATTGGGTCCATAGATGCAGTTTATACAGAAATTTGTCAGATTACAATTTTATTATAAGATAGATAATTTAACTATAATCGAGATAATTTTTTCCTCCACCCACCAACGCGCCCTGGAGATTGTTCCCCTGGAACTGCTGCGCGAGTACGCAATCGATCTGAATTAGACGGAATAGGGGAGAGTCCAGGAGCCTGGAGACAGCGCTGGCTTGGGGCCTCAGGGAGGTCCCGGATGCCGTCAGCCTGGCACGGCCATGGGCTGGACGCGGCCATAGGTCAGCGACCGCCACAGCCACTCCAGCGGGCCGAACCGGTAGCGCCCCAGCCACCAGTTGCTGAACCAGATCAGGACGATCCACTCCGCCAGCACGATGGAGTACAGCTGGTGGCGGGCGAGTTCGTTCCACAGTCCGAGCCCGAAATCGTGGAAAATCACCAGGCCGAAGACGCTTTGCAGGATGTAGTTCGTGAGTGCCATACGCCCGACGGCCGCCAGAACTTGACGCGCTCTGGCAAACCAGTCGTACTGCCAGGCGATCATTGCCACAGAGACGAATCCGAGGGCCATCGACACACGCCCAAGGTCGTTGGTGAACACTGATGCGCCCGACACCCATTGGGGCGCGTAGCCGCTCCCGATCTTCATGGCCAGCTCGAATCCGTTGACCGTCAGACCACAGACGAAGCCCAGGATCGCCACCAGCACATAGCAACGCAGGCTGCGCCGGCCCTGGAAGAAGCCGGTCTTGTAGAGCGCCATGCCGAGCAGCATGCACGCGGCGGCGTCCCAGATGAAGAACAGCGGCAGGGCAAGGGTGTACATCTCGCCGGCCTCCTCGGCGTTGGCCACAAAGGATTGGCGGTAAGACCCCTCGAATTTCAGGGCCTCCCGGGCTCGTATGCTCTCCGAGGGATGGACCACGGCTTCCAGATCGACCCAGGCGTCGAACATGGCCTGATCCTCGGCGGAGACGGCCTGACCGGCGGCGATGCGCGTCTGTACGGCTTTGGCTTGCACCGGACCCCAAGACAGGACCAGGAAGATCGCGGCGTAGACAATGGCCAGGTAGGCGAAGATGCAGCCTGCGGCGATACCGAGGTTCCTCGGTCGCCAGTTGCGGCACAGATACAGCACCATGCCGGCCAGGGCATAGGAGACCAGGATGTCGCCTGTCCACAGCAGCACGAAGGTATCGACGAGTCCGAGGCCGAGCAGCAAGAACTGGCGGCGGTAGTAGATTCCCACTCCCTCAGAGCGAGCTTCGCGGCTGGCCGCCAGCGCAATCCCCACCCCGAACAGCATCGAGAACACGGCTCGCATGACGCCCTCAGCCAGCAAGTCGACGACGAAGAAGATGCCGAAATCGGCGCCGCTGAGCGCACCGTCTACGGATGGATCGAAGTAGGCTCGGAACGGCAGCCCGAAGGCCAGAATGTTCATGAGCAGAATGCCGAGGACCGCGAAGCCTCGGATGGTGTCAATGGCTTGGATGCGGTCAGAGGGGAGGGTCGGGGCGGAGTGTGGCAGGGTCCGGTCCAAATTGTCTTGTGTGGGAGGCAAAGATATAACGGTCGGGCGCTTGACGGGCAAGGCATAGGACCGTTGCGCTGATTTGCCGATGTATGACAAGAAGAGGCAAGAAGGAGGGTGCCACGTGAGACACACACTATGGACTGAATACAGACTGCGCCACGCGCTCGGCGTGTGCGTCGTCGGGCTGCTTTTGAGTGCGGCCACGGCCCGGGCTGCCGCCCCGGTGCAAGAGGTGGACGGCGAGGCCATTTATCGCGAACACTGCGCCACCTGCCATGCCACGGCGAGCCGTGCGCCAAAGTTTGAGGTGATGCGCAGGCTGCCGGCCGCGTTTGTGCTGCGTTCGATGGAACTGGGCAAGATGCGCTTCCAGGGCATGATGCGGACCGGCGCCGAGCGGCGGGCGGTGTCCGAGTATATCACCGGCAAGACGCTCCCGGCCGTGACCGAGAAAGACCCGACGGTGGCCGGCTTTTGCAGCGATGCGCCGGGCGCGTTCCCGGCCGCGTACGCCTCGGCCGCCTGGAACGGCTGGGGCGTGGATGAGACCAACAGCCGCTTCCAGCCGGCCGCGGCCGCCGGCCTGAGCGCCGAACAGGTGGCCAAACTCAAGGTCAAATGGGTGTTCGGCCTGCCCATGGACTACCAGACCTCGCAGCCGACGGTTGTTGGCGGGCGGGTCTTTGTCGGCAGCCTGGGCGGCCACGTGTACTCGATTGACGCCAAGACCGGCTGCCTGTACTGGGCCAAAAAACCCCGGGCCGGCGTCCGGGCCTCGGTCGTCATCGGCCGGCTGCCCGACACCGATCCGCCCCGCTACGCCGCGTATTTTGGCGATATTGAGGCCAATATGTATGCGGTCGATGCCCGGACCGGCGAAGAGCTGTGGCAGACCAGGGTGGACGATCATCGCCTGGCCCGGATTACCGGAACGCCGACCCTGCACGACAACCGGCTATACGTACCGGTCACGGCCCTGGAAGAGGTGGCCGGCTCGGACCCCAGTTACGAGTGCTGCACCTTTCGCGGCCCGATTGTGGCCCTGGATGCCGGCAGCGGGCAACAGATCTGGAAAGCCTACACGATCCCGGACGAACCCAAGCCGGTGCGCAAAAACGCCAAGGGGGTCCAGCTGTGGGGGCCGTCGGGCGCCTCGGTGTGGTCGGCCCCGACCCTGGATCTGAAAAAGAACGTCATGTATGTGGCGACCGGGGATAATTATTCCGATCCGCCCTCGCTGACCAGCGATGCCCTGGTCGCCTTTGATTTGGCAACCGGCGAGATGCTGTGGTCCCAGCAGTTCACGCCCAACGACGCCTGGAATATCGGCTGTGAGTCGGACGATCAGACCAACTGTCCCGAGGCCCGGGGACCGGATCTGGATTTTGGCTCGTCGTCGATTCTGCGTGAGCTGCCGGACGGCAAGCGGGTGCTGGTGGCCGGCCAGAAGTCGGGCGTGCTGCACGCCGTCGACCCGGACAATAACGGCGCCATCCTGTGGCAGGCGCGGGTCGGCAAGGGCGGCCTGGCCGGCGGGATTCAGTGGGGCCCGGCGGCGGATGCCAGCACGGTGTATGTGGCCCTGTCGGATATCGGTCTGAGAACGATCGAGGATTCGCAGGCCGGCTGGACGACCGAACTCGACCCCAGCGTCGGGGGCGGGATGTTCGCCTACGATCTGGCCAGCGGAAACCGGCTGTGGCACGTACCGCCGCCGGGCTGTGGCGACCGCACGCAGTGCAGCCCGGCCCAATCCGCAGCCGTGTCGGTGATTCCCGGGGTCGTGTTTTCCGGCTCGGTCGATTCCCATCTGCGGGCCTATTCAACCACCGACGGCACGCTGCTGTGGGACTATAACGCCGACCAGGAGTACGACAGTACCAACGGCGTGCCGACTCGGGGTGGGGCGTTTGACGGTCCCGGGCCGACAATTGTTGACGGCGTGGTGTACGTCAACTCGGGCTATGGGTTCTGGGGCGCCCGCTCGGGCAACGCCTTGATCGCGTTTGAGCCCGGCGAATAAACGATGGCCGGCCACGCCAACATCGTCGAGATCCAGCGCTTTCAGACGCCGCGCTATGCGTGTCCGTACCTGCCCGAGCGGACCGCCTCGCTGCACTATCGGATTCTGATCGAACTCGGCAGCGAGGACTATGAGCGCCTGCTGAGACGCGGCTGGCGGCGCTTTGGCTGCGAGTTTTTTCGACCGGCCTGTCCGGCCTGCGACCAGTGTCGCAGCCTGCGTCTGCCGGTGGCGGCGTTCTGCCCCTCGCGCAGCCAGCGGCGCGCCCTGAAGCGCAACGCGGATGTGGAAGTCGTGGTCCAGGAACCGACCCTGACGGCCGAACACCTGCGCCTGTTCAACGCCTACCACCGCTTCATGCACCGGGAAAAGGGCTGGCCGCCGCACCGTCACAACCCGAGCTCCTACGCCCGCAGCTTCCTGATGGGCAACTGGGAGTTTGCCCGCGAGTTTCAGTACTACCGGCAGGGCCGCCTGGTCGGTATCGGCCTGGCCGATGTGACGGCCGAGTCTTTATCCAGCATTTATTTTTTCCACGACCCGGCCTGGCGGATGCAGTCGCCGGGGGTGTTCTCCATCTTGCAGCAGCTGGCCCACGCCCGGCGGCTGGGTCTCAGGCATCACTATCTGGGCTACTGGGTCGCCGACAGCCAGTCCATGGCCTATAAGGCCAACTACCGACCCCACGAGATACTGACCCGCTATCCGGCCGATGATGAGGAGCCGGAGTGGCGGGCGGTGTCCGCGCCGTCGGCAGAGGATTCGGTACGGCCGAAATACTCCCGCACGCGGCCCAGCGCCATGAGCGGGAAATAGTGGCGGTACATGTTGTAGTTGATCATGAAACCGCGCTGTAGCTCGGTGCCCTGGGCAAAGCGTTTCTTCATTGCCTGGACCTGGAGATCGGTCCGCGCGCCGGTGCCATAGCCGGGGAAGCCGGTGCCGGTATAGTAGGGCTCGTCCCAGCTGCCGTCCCGCTGAGTGCCGAGCAGATAGTCCGTCCCACGCCGAATTGAAGCCTCAAAATCGCGCCCGTCCAGGGCGACCAGGGCCATCAGCGCCCAGGCGGTCTGGGACGCGGTGCTCGGTCCCGTACCCCGCAGGCGGTCATCCATATACGACGCGCAAGTCTCTCCCCAGCCGCCGTCCGGGTTTTGGTGGGCGGCCAGCCACGCCCCGGCCCGCTGGACTGCGGTCGCGCTCATGTCCTCGCCGATGGCCTTGAGCGCCGGCAGGACCGCAGCCGTGCCGTAGATATGGTTCACCCCCCAGCGACCGAACCAGCTGCCTTCGGGCTCTTGTTCGGCGCGGATATAGGCCAGGGCGCGGGCCATTGCCGGATGAGCGGCGTCGTAGCCGAGCAGGCCGAAGGCCTCCACCACGTGGGCTGTGACATCGACGCTGGGCGGGTCAAGCGCCTCGCCGAAGTCGCAGAACGGAATCCTGGTCAGTAGCTGTGTGTCGTTGTCGCGGTCAAACGCGCCCCAGCCGCCGTTGGCGGACTGCATGGCCAGAATCCAGTCCACGGCCCGGGCGATTGGGGCGTCAAAACGTCCGTCGTCCGGGCACTGTTCACGCAGCTGGGCCAGGACGATCAGGGCTACCGCCGTGTCGTCAATATCTGGATAGGCGGCGTTGGCCCGCTCAAACGCCCAGCCGCCGGGTGTGACCTCGGGCAGCTTGACCTGCCAGTCTCCGCTGGTGACGACCTCCTGGCCGAGAATCCAGGTCAGGGCGGTCTGCATCGGTTCTGACTGCTGAAGTCGGTGGCCGCAGTCGAGCAGGGCCAGGCTTGCCAGCAGGGTATCCCAGACGGGTGACTCGCTGGCCTGAATGTGCAGCCCGCCGTCCCGCTCGTACGACCAGTGCCTGTCAAGGGCGGCCAGGCCCGCAGCCACGACCGGGTGGCTCAGCGGATAGCCCTCGACGTGGAGCGCCATCAGACTGTAGATCCACGGTGGCTGAATGCCGCCCCAGGCGCCGTCGGCGTCCTGATGTTTGATGATCCACTCCAGACACTGCCGGATGGCGGTCTCGCGGCCGGGCGTGAAGCCGAGCTTCTGATAGGCGTGCAGCGCGGCGTCGGCGGCCAGGAAAAACGTCTGCCACGACAGCAGACCGGCTTTGCGCGGCAGGCCGGCGTAGGTCCGCTGTCGCCCCAGCGGAAAGAGTTCGTCCAAACGTCGCTCGGGCGGCAGGCGGCGGGAAAAGCGGCGGGCCGACAGAACGGTCAGCGGCACCAGGGTCGCCCGCGCCCAGGAGGCAAAATTGTAGATGTTGAACGGAAACCAGCCGGGGAAGGCAATCACCTCGGGCGGCAGGCAGGGCGTTTTGTCCCACGGCCATTCGCCGATGAGGGCCAGCCAGTAGCGGGTGAAAACGCGGATGGTGTCGAACCCGCCGTGGGCTAGGATCCAGTCCCGGGCTTTTCTGAGGGCTGGGCTGTCGGGCGCCAGACCGCTGGCCCGCAGCGCGGCGTAGCACTCGACCGTGGTGTTGATATCGCCGTCCGGTGCCCCGTAGTAGATCTCCCACGCGCCGTCCTGGCGCTGAGCCGTGAGCAGGGTGTGGACGATGTCGTCTTTGCGCGGATGCTCGTAGCCCAGGATATGCATGGCCAGCAGCCACTCGGCCTCCATGCAGCAGTTGGACTCCAGCATGCCGACCCAGTAGCCGTCCTCGGCCTGGTGCTGGTACAGCCAGGCGGCGGCGGCCTGGATGCAGGCTTCGAGCCGGAACAGGTCAAGGTGTTGAGCAGAATCAGGCTCGGTGCGTGGCATAGGTTAGCGTCGCCCGCCGCCTAACTCACGCTCTTCGACCTCGATCAGCAGCTCGCGTGAGACGGTCAGCTGGCCGGCCTCGATATCCTGGGCCGAGGCTCGCTCGGCGGCCAAGCGGCACACCTTCTTGAGGTCCAAGCCGTGAAACTCGAGATCCAGCTCATCCTGGGACACCCAGACCTGAAGGCGCTGACCGTCGGCCAGAGAGCATTCATAGCCCACCGCGCGCTGGGCCCGGTTCCGCTTGCGATCCATATTGGTCACTCGATTTGCCATGTTCAGCCCCTTTCCCGGCGCAGGACTCCGGCCTGATCGACCCGGCTGCGCAGGACGTGCAGCTCTTCGGCGCTGGGTAGCTCGGTGGTCGGAACCCGCTCGGGTATGACCAGGCGAAAGCCGGTCTGGTCCTGGACCTGCTCGACCGACACGCCCGGGTGCAGGGAGCGCAGCCGCATGCGCTTTTCGTCTTCGCTAAAGTCCATGATGCACAGCGGCGTGACGCAGTACTTGGGACCGCCGCCCGGAATGCCGAGTTTTTTACGGGCGTCGGCTCCGCCCGAGCCCCAGCCGACGGTGCTGACATAATCGCAGCGCTCTACAAAGGTGCGGGCGGAGTGGGAGTTGAGCACAATGTAGTAGCGGCCGACGTGGGTGCTCAGGGTCGGCGTGCCGACCGAACCCGGACCGCGAAAGCGCAGCTTTGTGTAATCCGAACCCACCCCGATCAGATTGGTGTTGCCGTGGGGGTCGATCTGCACCCCGCCGATGAAAAAGACGCGCTTGCGCCAGCCCCGCAGCCGGTCAAAACGGTGCCCGGTGTCGCTGTACGACTCGGCCCAGCGCACCACCCGTCGGTCCCAGCCAAAGGCCGGCATGGGCAGGCTGTCCAGATGCGCCACGTTCATGCGCGTGCCGAGGAAGATCAGCTCCATGTTCGGGCCGTGCAGGCTGTGGGCCAGGCGGACCGCAGCCTCGGCCACCGGCATGGCCACGCCGACCTGGAGCAGCTCGCCGTCTTTCAGCTCCCGGGCCAGGAACACGGCCATGATTTCTTGGGGCGTACAGTCATGTTGCATGGTATCCTTTTTTTCCCTCTCCCTCTTGGCAGAGAACCGGCGAGGGCGGGACGCCCTCGTTCCGGTAGGGTGAGGGGGTCTCTCGCTCTTCTAGTACTCGTACAGCGACAGCAGGCGCTTGATTCCGATGCGTTCCAGATAGTCGGCGTGGGTCTCGGGCTCCCGGCAGTAGTGGTTCAGAAAGTGGTCCAGGCCGGCCGGGTCGTCGTGCTGAGCCGCGTCAGTGGCGGCCCGGACATAGGTTTTCAAGAACGCGTTGTCCGTAGTGTAATAGCCGCGACTGTAGAACGGATGGGCGCCGTAGGGCATGCGCAGCACGCCGTCGGCCGCAGCAATCGTCGTCGCCCACGGGTTGGCCCGGACATCCTCGTTGGCGATGATTTTTTCGACCTGGACGAGCGTCCGGTCGGCCGCCCGGTACAGGAACAGGTCGAGCCAGCCCGGCCCGCCGAAATGCTGAACATTGCCGTACGGGTCGGAGGTGGCGGCGTGCAAGAGGCTGACATCGGGTGTGATCGCCGGCACGGCCAGCAGGGTCTCGCCCTTGATCGGGTCGGTCATGACCTTGAGGTCGGGGTTGATCTCGGGCAACGAGGTGCCGACCCCGCCGCGCCAGGGCAGAAACGGCAAATCCTGGGCGGCGGCCCGCAGGCCGGCCGTCAGAATACCCTCTTCGCACTCCCAGACTTCGATCTGGCTCTGCTCAGCCGCGCGCCGGAACGAGGGCGCGACGGCCACCCCAAAGCCACCGCCGGCGTAGTAGCTGACGGCTTTGCTGACACACCCGGCGGCAATCAGCAGGTCCAGCGACAGGCCGCTGGCCACCACGGTCAGGTTTTTCACCCCGCGCCGGATGATATGGCGCAGCAGGGCCATGGGAGCCGGTTCGCCGACCGCGACCGTCATGCCGTCTTCGATCCAGCCGGCGGCGTCCGCCTCGTCGAGTATGTGTGGGCTTCGTTCTACTGCCGACATAGGCTATGTTTCCCTCCTTGCCCGTGTGGGCTGACATATACGATAAGAGGAGGGAAAAATCAAAACTCACATGGCAAAACGCCAATGGCAAAACCGAGAACAGTCACAAATCACACTCCGGTGTGCAGTCAGGAGGAAGACGTATGAGTGAGCGTATCGCAGTCGTTGCCGGTGTTGGAGCGGGTATTGGAGCGCGCTTTGTTGAGACTTTTGCCCAGGAGGGCTATCGGGTGGCCGCCCTGGCCCGCAACCAGCAGTCGCTGGACCGGATTCGGGACGGGCTCGGCAGTCTGGCCGAGCAGTGTGTGTTCTGGGCGACCGATATTACCGACCGTGACCAGGTCGCGGCGACCTTTGAGCGGGTGCGGAGCGAGCTTGGGCCGGTCAGCCTGCTGATCGCCAACGCCAGCGCGGCCAAACGCGGCTCGTTTCTGGACCTGAGCCCGGACGAGTTCGAGAACCACTTGCGTGGCTGTACCTTCGGGCCGTTTCTGTGTGTCAAGCAGGCGATTCCCGACATGCTGGCCAACGGCGGCGGGACGGTGGTGTATATTGGCGCAACCAGTTCGGTCAAGGGCTATGCCAAGTCATCCGGCTTTGCGCCGGGCAAGTTTGCCCTGCGCGCCCTGGCTCAGTGCAACGCCCGGGAGTTCGGGCCCCAGGGCATTCATGTCTTCCACGTGATTATCGACGGCGGGATAGACAGTGTGCCGCTGGGCGAGGACCGGGCCTGCCGACCCGGCATGCTGGATGCGCGGTCCATCGCCCGGGTCGTGGCCCAGGCCGTGGCCCAGCCGCGCGATACCTGGATGCAGGAGTTTGACATCCGGCCGGCTGAAGAGAGCTTTTAGTCAGCCCATGTTTCAGCCCATGTTCTTGACCGTGCCGCCGTCAATGTCATACGCCGCCCCGGTAATGAAGCTGGAGCGTTCCGAGGCCAGAAAGGTGACCAGGCTGGCGATTTCCTCGGGCCGGCCGAAGCGGCCGAGGGGAATATTGGCGGCGGCAAAGTCGTTGATCATGGCGTCCGGGTCGTCGGGATTGAAGGTGGTGGCCAGCCCCTCCCACAGCGGGGTGCGAACCGGTCCGGGACACACGGCGTTGACCAGGATGTTGTCCTTGGCCAGCTCGTCGGCCAGGGTCTTGGTCAGGCTGATGACGGCCGCCTTGGTGGTGTTGTAGTCGATCAGGCCGGCGCTGGGCTGTTTGCCGAAGACCGACGAAATGTTGATGATCCGGCCCCAGCGCTGTTGGCGCATGGCCGGCAGGGCCAGCCGCGAGCAGCGGATGACGCTGAACAGGTTGACATCGAGATTGTCCTGCCACTCGTCGTCGGACAGATCGAGCGCCTGGCTGAGGTGGTACCAGCCGGCGTTGTTGATCAGGATATCAACCTTGCCGAAACGCTCCTGGGTTTTTTCAAACAGAGTATTGATATCGGCCGCCTTGCTCACATCGGCCTGGACCGCCAGGGCCTGAGGGCCGAGTTTGGCGGCGGTTTGCTCCAGCTGCTCGGCGCCCCGGGCGCAGATCGCCACCTGCGCGCCCTCCTGAACCAGAGACTCGGCCATTGCCTGGCCGAGGCCGTAGCTGGCTCCGGTAATGATCGCCACCCGTCCTGTCAGACCAAGATCCATGCTGTGTCCTCCTGTGGTGCTCTGTCTGGTGGGAAGGCGTCTCGCCTTCCGTCGTCAGCTTGGGGTGTGCTGTAGCACGACGGCCAAAAGAAGCAAGAGAAACACTCGCCCCTGCCTGGGGGTCGTTTTCCCCTCCAGCCATCACTGCTACCCTGTGGCGCGAGTCCATCACCTAGAGAGAGGAACACGTATGAAGGAATTTGCTGATCGAGTTGCCGTTGTCACCGGAGCCGCCAGCGGGATTGGTCGAGCCCTGGCCGGGCGCTTTGCCGCCGCACAGATGAAAGTCGTGCTGGCCGATGTCGAGGCCGAGGCGCTGCGGGCTGCCGAGCACGAGCTGAAGGCGCAGGGCGCGCAGGCTCTGGGTGTCGTGACCGATGTGTCCAAGGCCGACCAGGTCGAAAGCCTGGCCCGGCGCGCCGTGGACGCCTTTGGCGGCGTGCATATTGTGTGCAACAACGCGGGCGTTGGCGCGGGCGGTATCACTTGGAGTCATCCGCTCAAGGATTGGGAATGGGTGATGGGCGTCAACCTGTGGGGTGTGATTCACGGCGTGCGGACCTTCGTGCCCATCATGCTGGAGCAGGGCACCGACGGCCATATCGTCAATACGGCTTCCATGGCCGGGCTGGTGTCGGGGCCGTTCATGAGCATCTACGATGTGACCAAACACGGGGTGGTGACCCTGTCCGAGTCGCTCCACTACGAACTCATGATGCAGGCTGCACCGGTCAAGGTGTCGGTTCTGTGCCCGGGCTTTGTCAGGACCAACATCCTCGACTCCGAGCGCAACCGGCCGTCCGAGTTGCAGACCCCCGAGCAGGAGCTGGACGAAGCCGGCCAAGCCATGGGCCAGACCTTCCGGCAGTTTATCGAGCAGGGCATGCCGCCGGCCGAGCTGGCCGAAAAGGTCTTTGCCGCCGTCCAGGACGAAAAGTTCTACATCCTGCCCCACCCGGAACTGCTGGAGACGGTGCGTTTGCGCATGGAAGACATTCTGGAGCAGCGCAACCCGACGCTGGCCATGCCGGGCTTTTTCGGCGCGTCCGGGAGCTGATAACGAATACGGCAATGGACGAGGCAAAAAACTGGACTACCATCGCCGAATCGCGCTTTCCGTGGGAACGTGAAGCGCTGGAGTTCGTGCGCCAGCGGTTTCCCTCCCATGAGCCGTATCGAGCTTGGTCAAACTTTGAGTTCATTGCCGACGACGGCAGTATCAATGAAGTTGATTTGCTTGTCTTCTCGCCACAGGGCTTTTTTCTGATTGAGATCAAGAGCCGCCCGGGCCGTTTATCCGGTGACGCCGGGACCTGGATCTGGGAGACCGACAATAGGCGATTGACAACTGATAATCCATTGATCGCGGCCAACACCAAAGCCAAAAAGCTTGCCGCGCTGTTGCAGCGCCAGAAAGTCAGCAGGAAAAAGGGACGCTTACCCTATCTCGAAACCTTGGTGTTCTGCTCCGCGCCCGAGCTTCAATGCGGGTTGCAGGGCACGGCACGCTACCACGTCTGTCTGCGTGACCGAGACAAAGAGGCCGGTAGGCCAGACCGGCCCGGTATCATGGCCGCAATCCGGGGGCGTAAATGTCCGGGTCTTGATCGTCAGCCCAGAGGCACCCACGATAGGCCGACCGCAAAGACCGTTAGCCAAGCGCTTGAGCAGGCTGGCATTCGGCCCTCGCAGCGCCAGCGGCGGGTCGGTGACTATATCCTGGATGAGATTGTCGCAGACGGACCGGGCTATCAAGACTGGCGGGCAAGTCATGCCCAAATCCCTGAGACGCAGCGCTGGGTACGACTGTATCAGGTGCGGGCTGAGGCGTCGGAAGAGGATCGGCAGAAAATCGAGCGGGCGGCCAAACGGGAGTTTCAACTCCTTGAGATGCTCCAGCATCCAGGCATTCTGCGTACGCACGGTTTCACTCCGCACGAACTCGGCCCCGCCATTATTTTTGAGTACGATGCGTCGTCGGTCCGACTCGACCATTACCTCGCGGCACCCCGAGAGGCGCTAAGTCTTGATCTGGCCTTGGATCTGGCTCGCCAAATAGCCGAAGCGGTTCGTTTTGCCCACGAAAAGAAAGTCATCCACCGTGGGCTAAGCCCACAAAGTATTTTCGTGATCGCACCGAACTCTGCTCAGCCACGGATCAAGATACTTAATTGGCAGGTCGGCTCTCGGCTCGGCAGCAGTTCAGCTGACGTTTCACGAGAGATAACACCAACATCGCATATTGACCGCTTCGTCGAAGATGCCCGGATGGCGTATCTGGCGCCAGAAGCACTCACAGATGAGGCGACTATTGGCGAGTACATGGATGTCTTCTCGCTTGGTGCGATTGCCTACCATCTGTTCTCAGGGGTTGCCCCGGCCGCCAGCAGCCTTGAGCTGCACGAAAAACTGCGGGAAACCAAAGGACTTCAGATCAGCTCTGTCCTCAATGGCGCCAGCGAAGAACTCCAGATTCTCATTCAGTACAGCACCCATCCCGAGGTCATGGAGCGTATCGACTCAGCGGCCGACTTTTTGGCCTATCTGGAGGCGGTCGAAGATGACCTCACCACCCCTGCCGACGACGCCATTGATGATCCCAATCGAGCCCAAAAAGGAGACCGCCTTGCCGGGAACTTCACCGTCCTCAAGCGTCTCGGTCAGAGAGCGTCTTCCGTCGCTTTGCTTGTCGAACGTGATAGCCAAGAGTTTGTCCTCAAACTTGCCAGCGACCCCGAGCATAATACTCGTCTCCGGGATGAGGCCGAGGTGCTGCAAAAACTGCGTCACCCTCACCTCGTTGAGTACGCCGAGGTGCTCGAATTGGGCGACCGCGTCGCGATTCTGCTCCGACCAGTGCTCGCCGACCGGGAAACGCGTCGGGTCGAAACCCTCGGCGAGCGGCTCCGTAAGGAGGGGCGGCTGTCAATAGACCTCCTCCAGCGGTTTGGTGAAGATCTCCTTGGGGTTGTGAATTTTTTGGAGGAACAGGGGATTTCGCACCGCGACATCAAGCCCGACAATATCGCCGTTGGTAATGTCGGCAGCGGCTCCCGCCTGCATCTGGTGCTGTTCGATTTTTCGCTCTCTCGCGCCCCCGCCGACAATATCCGAGCCGGTACGACGAGCTATCTCGATCCGCTCCTGCCGCTGCGCAAACCACCCCGCTGGGATCTGCACGCGGAGCGTTACGCCGCAGCCATGACACTGCATGAACTGGCCACCGGCACGCTGCCCCAGTGGGGGGACGGCAAGACCGATCCTTCGCTTCTTGACTGTGAGATTACGCTCGATGCCGAACTGTTTGACTCCAGTCTGCGAGATGGCCTAACCGCGTTCTTCCAAGCGGCCTTTCGTCGTAACCCGGCCGAGCGGTTTGATAACGCTGAGGACATGCTGCGGACCTGGCGGCAGGCTTTTGAAGGGGTGGAGCAGTCCCAGTTGGTCGCTGATCTTGACGACGAAGAAACGCTCCGTCAGCGCCTCGCTGGAGTGGCGCCCGATACCCGCATCTCAGAGCTTGCTTTGGGAACCCTCGCCAGCAACGTCCTTGATCGGGAAAACATCCTGACTGTCGAAGACCTGTTGAGCGTTCCTTTGCGTAAGTTGCAGCGACTGCGGGGCGTCGGCAATAAGACCCGACGCGATATTGCGACGCTTATCAAAATCCTCCGCGAACAGCCCGACAGCCCGTCGATTGCCGACAGTCTGGACAGCCTGGCAGACGAGCCGGTGCCCCCTACAGCGCCGATTGAGTATGGCTTGCTGAGCGTGGATCTATTGGCTCGCCGCATCACCAGTGGCGGAACACGGGATGACGAGACAAGCCGGCGGTCCGTGCGAGCCCTGCTGGGCCTCGATTCTCAGTTAGGCGACGCGTGGCCGAGTCAGTCTGACGTTGGGCGACATCTGAAGATGTCGCGAGCACAGGTTGGGCAACGGCTCGGCAAATTCTTCATACGCTGGTCTAAAGAGCCCGCGCTGACCAAGCTGCGGAGCGATATGGTAGACATACTGACTCATGCCGGCGGAGTGATGGTTGTCACCGAACTGGCCGAGGCGCTGCTGCTGGCCCGTGGTTCCTCTCGGGACGAACCGCTGCGCACCCAGCTTGCGCTGGCAGTGGCACGCTCGGGTATCGAAGCTGAGCAGACAAAAAAAGCGCCACGGTTTGCCGTGCGACGCGACCCCGAGCGCGTGCTGGTGGCAGTCAGCCAAGAGTTGGCCGCGTATGCCAGCCGTCTCGGCAATCAGGCAGATTCACTTGCTAAGGAGGACCCGCTCGTTTCTCCGGCTTGGGTCTTGGAGCGACTCCGGAAGATTCAGCCTCCGACCGGGGCTCCGACCTTGTCTGATTCTCGCCTCGTGCAGCTGGCGGCGGCGGCTTCGCGGCACGCAGCGGTATCCAGCCGTCAGGAGTTATACCCGCGCGGAATGGATGCCGCGCGAGCGCTCAAGCTGTCGCAAGGCGCCTTGTATGTCGGCAAGCTTAGCGTGCAGGAGCTGCATGCCCGGGTGCAGAGCCGGTATCCAGAGGCGGCAAAGCTGCTTGACCGCCCAGAGCTGGACGCCGTGCTGCGCGATGCAGGATTACATTTTGAGTGGAAGGCGACAGAGAAGAAGTATGTCAGTCGCTCGTTTGAGGCAGTTTCTGTTTCTGGAACGAGCGACTCGTTTTCCGGGTCGGTGGTCGAGGGAGGAGAGGTGACTCCCGAACAGGCCGATGCGCGGCGGTTTGAGGAACGCCTGAGGCGAGGGGCGCAGGAAGGATCGTTTTTGGCCTTAGTGGTCAATCCGAAGCGTTATGAATCGGCGGGGCGAGCGTTGTCAGAACGGTTTCCGGTTGAGTTGGTGGATTTTGAGGGGATGTTTATTGAGGCGCTCCGACACAAGGCGGACGAGGCGAAGGTGGATTGGGAGCTGGTGCTACAGGCTGATGCAAGACCGTACCAGGGAGATTGGGACTCTTTAACGAGGTTGGTCGAGTATCGAGCAATGCCGCTGGTTGAGGAGCGGTTAATGCGGGCGGAGAAAACGGTCCTGATGATGTATGCCGGCTTATTGGCGCGCTACGATCAGATGGCAGTGCTGGAACGGCTGCGGGAGTCGGTCGGGAGACCCGGGGGCATACCGGGGCTGTGGTTGCTGTTGGCGGGAGATCAGCAGGCAATGCTGGAGGGGAGGGCGGTTCCGCTGTTGAGTCCGGGCCAACGGGTGCGGGTGCCGGACCTGTGGCTGCGATAGGAGTTCTATTCATGTCTCTCCTCACAGACCTCCAAGCCCGGCTTCGTACCCTTGAAGCCGACCTCCTGGAACGCAGCGACTCCGACGCCATCCCGGAAGTCCGCCAGACCCTTTACTCAGAATACCGAAAAGCCCAAGAGGCCGAACGCACCGCCCAGATCTACGAGACGTGGCGCGAAGACTACATCACCCAGGTCGCTGCCGCCTGGGTTCTCAGCTGCGTCTTCGCCCGTTTCCTGGAAGACAACCGGCTCATCGATCCCATCCCACCCACCATCTCCGGCCCGGGAGAGCGCCTCGTCCGCGCCCGAGACGAACACGAGCTGTACTTTCGTACCCATCCAACCGAGACAGACCGGGAGTACCTGCTCCACACCTTCCGCAGCCTGTCTGCCTTGCCGGGCGCGAGTGACATCTTCGGTCAGCACAACCCGGTCCACGAACTTCCCAACTGGTTGAGTGGCGACGCGGCGGGACAGCTGCTGAGATTCTTTCAGCGCATTGACGCCGAGACGGGCGCTTTAGTCCACGACTTCACCGACCCGGACTGGGCCACCCGCTTCTTGGGCGACCTGTATCAAGACCTGTCCGAAGCCGCCCGCAAGAAGTACGCCCTTTTGCAAACCCCGAAGTTTGTCGAAGAGTTCATTCTCGACCGGACCTTAGAGCCGGCTCTGGAGGAATTTGGGCTGCAAGACTTCCGTATGATTGACCCGGCCTGCGGCAGTGGTCATTTTCTGCTGGGCAGTTTCGGCCGTTTGCTCGACCGCTGGCAGCGCCAGGAGCCGGGCACGAACGTGCGGGTATTGGCACAGCGGGCCTTGGATAGCGTGTGTGGCGTAGACGTGAACCCGTATGCCGCCGCAATCGCCCGCTTTCGCTTACTGCTGGCGGCGATGAAAGAGTCCGGGATTAAGCGGATGGCTGACGCCGGCGTTTCGGATTCATGTGGCGTGTGGGGATTCGTTGATTCATGGTGTACCGGGTGGCGATCAGCTGGGGATGGGCTGGCACGCACTCGATCATGTGTATCAGAACGAAGATCGGGAAGAGCTGTATCGGATTCTGAAGCCGGGGCATTATCATGCGGTGGTGGCGAACCCGCCATATATCACGGTGAAGGATAGGGCGTTGAACAATGCGTATCGGGAACGCCACTCTTCCTGCCACCGCCAGTATTCCCTCTCCGTTCCATTTATGCAGAGAATATTCAGCCTTGCCGTCAGTGGTGGATTCACTGGTCAAATTACGGCTAATTCGTTTATGAAGCGGGAGTTTGGTAAGAAGCTGATCGAAAAGTTTTTGCCTACGATTGATCTGACTCACGTTATTGATACATCGGGAGCATATATCCCTGGGCATGGGACCCCAACGATTATTCTCTTTGGACGTAACAGACGTTCTAGGGGAGCAACGGTTCGCACCGCGATGGGGATTAAGGGAGAACCGACTACGCCGACCGATCCCTCACAAGGATTGGTCTGGACAGCTATCCTAAATCAAATTCATCATCCTAACTCGGAAAGCGATTACATCAGTGTCCGAGATGCAGACCTCCTATCCTTCACTCACCATCCCTGGACTCTCAGCGGAGGTGGTGCGACAGACTTAAAAGATTTTCTTGATCAGGAATCGAATCAGACGCTTTCCGAATGTATCGGGATAATTGGGTTTGTCTGCATGACCCGGGCCGATGATGTCTATTTTGCGAAAGAGGGCGACTTTCTCAGACGCGGAATCGAGAAAAAAAATACGGTATTTAATGTGGAAGGTGATCGCGTCCGCGACTGGGCCATCACAGACCCCAATGCAACTCTTTTCCCTTACAACTCTGAATTGCAACCAATAGTCGAGTTCTCAGAGGCGCCTGTTATACGTTTCCTTTGGCCTCATCGTACTCATTTGTGGCTCCGACGAGAGCCCAATGGTAACCATCGAGAGATAGGGCTCACGTGGTATGAGTGGAGCCGATTCCAGCGCGAACGCTTTCGCACCCCTCTCTCCATCGCCTTTGCCTTCGTTTCGACCCATAATCACTTCGTCCTTGATCGTGGCGGGAAGGTCTTCAACCGCTCAGCGCCGATCATCAAGTTGCCCAGCGATGCCACCGAGGATGATCATCTTGCTCTGCTCGGTCTGCTCAATAGCTCTACGGCGTGCTTTTGGATGAAGCAGGTGCTCCACGATAAAGGAAACGGAGGAATAGGTGGGGGAATCGCAAATGAAGAATGGGAACGCTTTTTCGAATATACCTCCGGGGGCTTAGCCAAGTTTCCAGTACCCAAACGGAAACCAGAAGAACTGCCTAATTTTCTCAACTCCTTGACAGAGGAGTATAAACAGAGCCGACCAGATTCCATAACGAGAGGTAGCACGGCTTCCATCCTAGCCTTAGCGGTTGATGATGCTCCCTTCAGGTCTATCTTACATCGAATGATTGCTCTCCAAGAAGAACTCGACTGGCAATGCTACCGCCTGTACCAGCTTCTGGACACCGATCTCACCTACGACAAGGAACCGCCGCCTATCCAACTCGGCCAGCGCGCATTCGAGATCGTCATGGCCCGCAAGATGGCAGCGGGCGAACTGGAGACGAGTTGGTTTGAGCGGCACGGCTCAACACCGATCACCGAGATTCCTGCCGAGTGGCCGGACGACTATAAACGCCTTGTTGAGCGTCGAATCGAGCTGATTCAGACCGACCGCAACATTGGCCTGATCGAACAACCCGAATACAAACGCCGCTGGAACACCGAAGCGTGGGAATCGCAACTGGAACGGGCGCTCCGCAACTGGCTCCTCGACCGCCTTGAAAGCAACTTTGACTTTGACGGACGCATGAATGATGAAGGCAAGGCAACTGCCAAGTTCGATGACACTCTGGTCTCACTGAACCAGCTCGCCGATGCGGCCCGGCAAGACGCGGATTTTATGAGAGTGGCGGAGCTGTACCGCAACGATCCGGCTTTTGACGTGCTGAAGCTCGTCGGCGACTTGGTGGAGGCCGAGAGCGTGCCGCTGCTGCCAGTGCTACGCTACAAGGCCGGCGGGCGACGCAAACGGGCCGAGTGGGAACGGACGTGGGAGCTACAGAGAGAGGAAGATAGGCTCGCGTCAAAGCGGGAAGAGACGAAAGAAGACAGACCTCTTGGCGACTCGGCGGCTACGCCTGATATCCCCGTTCCACCCAGATACGCCGGAAAGGATTTCGCCACTACTACCTACTGGCGCCTGCGCGGCAAACTCGATGTGCCCAAAGAACGCTGGGTCAGCTTTCCCCATTGCGAAGGTGCTGACGGGACACTGATGATCGCCTGGGCTGGCTACGATCACCTCCAGCTCGCCCTCGCTATCAGCGCCCACTACGTCAATGTCCAAGACCGTCTCGGTGGCCGCGATGACCCCCGCCTCATCCCCCTGCTCGGCTGTTTGATCGAACTCCTGCCCTGGCTCAAACAGTGGCACAACGACGTAAGCCCCGAATTTGGCACGCCGATGGGTACCTACTTCGATAACTTCGTCCAAGATGAAGCCCGCCAGATGGGTAAAACTCTGGACGAAATCAAAGCCTGGCAAGCACCGAAGAAGACTACTCGCCGCCGTAAGAAGGTAACGGCGTAGCCATTCAGACTATGTCGGATTTCTCCCCAAACGTTGTCATTGTCGCCGGACCGAACGGTAGTGGTAAATCAACCGCTGCTCCAAGCCTGCTACGCGATTACCTGGGTCTGACCGAATTTGTCAACGCCGATGTCATCGCACGGGGTTTGTCAGGTTTTCAGGCTGAAGCGGTCGCCATACGAGCCGGTCGTATCATGCAGGCTCGCTTGCGAGAACTGGCATCGCAGCGGAGAGACTTTGCCTTTGAAACAACGCTGGCTTCGCGTAGCTTTGCCTCTTGGTTGCGGGAGCTGCGTGATTCAGGTTATCGCGCGCATCTGCTTTTCCTGTGGCTCTCGTCACCTGAACTGGCCATCTCGCGGGTAGCCGCTCGGGTTCAACAGGGCGGCCACCACGTGCAGGAAGAAATAGTCAGAAGACGCTATCAGCGCGGCCTGCAAAATTTTTTCAAGCTCTACCGGCCTATTGTGGACTCGTGGGTGTTGTTCGACAATGGATCAGAACAAGGACGCCAGCAGATTGCCTCATATATCGGCGGTGAGGAACTACTCATTTCCAACGTAAGACTCTGGGACACTATCCGAGGACAATACGCATGATCCGAAAAGACCAAAATCAAAACGACGTAATTACCGAACGCTTTCGAGATATTGCCAAGCTCGAAGCCGTCCTGATCGAAGCGGGTCGTCGAGCCATACAGGAGCACGCCCGAGCAGGCAGAAAGGTGCCGTTCTGGAAAGATGGGCGGGTGGTATGGAAGAGGCCGGAAATCGACCCCTTGGAGTCTGAGTGAAGGGAAGGGGATGAGATGCCTTTGTCTGCTAAGCCGACGACCCCATCTCGGCGAACACCCGCACCTGTGACAAATCCGCTCTTTGCTCAGCCTGCCACAAGTCGTAGCGCTGCTGCATCGTGAGCCAGGTTTGCCGAGACGTGCCAAACGCCTTCTCCAAACGTAGCGCCATGTCTGGTGTGATGGCCGTATGGCCGTTAATGATGTTTGACAGAGATTGACGGGTCACACACAAGCCTTTTGCCGCTTCCGTCACTGTCAAGCCCAAAGGGCCAAGGTATAGGGTTTTGAGCACTGTGCCCGGATGTTCAGGATCATGCATCGGCATAAGAAAGGCTCCCTAATGATAATCTATATAGTCCACATCAAAGGCATCGCCAGCCACGAACCGGAAGATAACACGCCAATTCCCGCTGACCCGCACGGCATAGAAGCCTTTACGGTTTCCTCGGAGAGGGTGAAAGTCTGAGCCAGGATAGTTCAAATCCTCTGCTCTGACAGCCGCGTCAAGCAAAGTGAGAATTGATCGCAAACGAGACACATGCTCTGGGTTCAAACGTGAAGCATCTTTCTGCTTATAGAGCCGCCGTAATCCCCGGTGGCGTATGTTCCGAATCATGGAGAAGACCCAGAGTAAAGCGTCAATTGACGATTGTCAATGCGTTCGGTATTTTCGCCTGCTGAACGTGGCATACAGCGGACAAGAGTCCAACAAAGGCAGCATCCCCCATGACACTCATCAAAGACCTGATCACTATCCCAGATCGCGTACAACAGGGCGATTTCGTCCTCCGGCTGGCCGAAGGCGTCAATCGGGCGGAAGAGACGCTGGGCGAGTATGTCGTCACACCCGAGCTGGCGGACTGTTTCGATAATGCGCTGAGCTTTATTCGCAGCGCCCTGCAAGACAATACCAGCAAGGCCAGCTATCTGCACGGCAGCTTCGGGAGTGGAAAAAGCCACTTCATGGCCGTGCTGCACCTGATTTTGCAGGGGAACACCACGGCCCGGAGTATCCCTGAACTCGCTCCAGCCATCCGCAAACACAATGAGTGGATTGGCGGCAAAAAGTTTTTGCTCGTGCCCTACCATATGATCGGCGCCAGGGATATGGAGGCAGGTATCCTCGGTGGCTATGCTGACTTCGTGGGGCGTACACATCCTGAAGCCCCTATTCCCGGCGTCTATTTGGCGCAGGGGTTGTTTCGGGATGCTGAAAACCTTCGCCAGAAAATGGGTGATGGACCCTTTTTTGAGAAACTCAACGAAGGGACAGGCAGTGCAGGGGGATGGGGCGATCTTGCGGCAGGCTGGGACCGGACGCGGTTTGAGAATGCTAGTGTCGCTCAGCCCGGCTCAGAAGAACGCTCGCTCCTCATCGGCGCCCTGGTCGAGACCCTCTTCAGTTCCTACACTAGCCAAGCCGCTAGCCAGCAGGAAGCCTTGGTCCCGCTTGACACCGGTCTGTCCGTGCTCAGTCAACACGCCGCAAGCCTGGGCTACGATGGACTCATTCTGTTCCTGGATGAACTCATTCTATGGCTCGCCAGCCACGCTACTGATCTGAAGTTCGTGCATCAAGAAGGCCAGAAGCTGGCTAAGCTGGTCGAAGCTCAAACGTCTGACCGCCCCGTGCCTATCATCAGTTTTGTGGCTCGACAGAGAGACCTGAGTGAGCTGATCGGCGACGCCGTGCCGGGCGCAGAACGACTCAACTTCAGCGATGCACTCGGACACTGGGAGGGACGTTTTCATCGCATCACCCTGGAAGACCGCAATCTTCCGGCTATCGCTGAAAAGCGTATTCTCAAATGCAAAACTGCCGCTGCGCGCCAAGAGCTGGGTGCCAGCTTTGAGCAGACCAAAAAGATCCGCGAGGCGGTCATGAATACGCTGCTCACCAGCGAGGGCGACCGAGCCATGTTCCGCAAGGTGTATCCGTTCAGCCCGGCTCTGGTGCAGACCTTGATTGCTGTTTCGAGTGTCCTCCAGCGCGAGCGCACGGCGCTGAAAGTGATGATGCAGCTCTTGGTCGAGCAACGCGAGACGCTTCAACTCGGCGATATCATTCCAGTCGGAGACCTGTTTGATATCATCGCCAACAGTGATGAGGCGTTTAGCCAGGAAATGGCGATTCATTTCGATAACGCCAAACGGCTGTACCACCAAAAGCTGCGACCCCTGTTGGAAAAAGAACACGGTCAGGTGGAAACGCTGGATCAACTCGCCGAGGACGATCCCAAACGTATAGCCTTTCGCAACGATGACCGGCTGATAAAGACGCTCCTGCTGGCCGCTTTGGTGCCCGAAGTCGAGTCGCTCCGTGCGCTGAATGCGGAGCGTCTGGCAGCCTTGAACCACGGCACGATCAAGTCGCCGATCCCTGGCCGTGAAGGCCAGATGGTTCTGGGTAAATGTCGTGGCTGGGCGGCCCGCGTTGGTGAGCTTCGGGTCGGCGAAGAAACCAACCCAACGATCACCGTCCAGCTGTCCGGGGTGGATACCGAGACCATCATTGAGCAAGCCCAGATCGAAGATACCCAGGGCAACCGTATCCGCCTTGTCCGAGAGATGATCTTTGAACAACTGCGCATTGAGGGAGAAGACGAATTTGAACACTCTCGCACTTTTCTGTGGAGGAACACCAAGCGCTCGTGCGCTGTCTTGTTCAGGAATATTCGTGACCTTCCCGATACTTCCCTGGAAAACAGCGCTGCGCGTTGGAAGCTGATTATAGATTTTCCCTTTGATGAAACCGGACGTGGGGCGCGGGACGATACGAGCAAGATTCAGTCCTTTCTGGAATCGCACCCTGATGGGGCGAAAACCGTGTGTTGGGTACCAGCCTTTTTCAGTGCTGAGGCGCAAAAAGATTTAGGCACGCTGGTGATTCTAGAGCACGTGCTGACTGGAGAACGCTTTACCCAGTACGCCACTCAGCTTTCGCCCCAAGACCGTCAGACCGCCAAGTCTCTGCTCGAAAACCAGCGCAGCGTTCTTCGCCAGCGGGTCCACAATCACCTTGATGCGGCGTATGGCCTGGAGTCACATTCCGTTGGCTCACTCGATCAGACGCAGGAACTCGAATTGAGCGAACGCTTTGTCTCGCTCCAGCCGGGTTTGAGTCTGCAACCTCCAGTCGCGGCCGATCTCAGCGGAGCAATGGACTCGCTGCTGGATCAGGCTCTTGCCTATCAGTTTCCTGACGCACCGCAGTTTGGGGTGGAGGTGAAGGCTAACAGCTTGAAGAAGGTCTACGAGCAGGTGGAAAAAGCCACTCGGGCTGCCGATGGCCGGTTGCCCATTGAAAAACCTGTCCGTCCGCTGCTGCGGGCGATTGCCAATCCCTTGCAGCTGGGCGAAATGGGGGCGGACGCGACCCACTTTGTCCTCGGCCAGCACTGGAAGACCCATTTCACCAAGAAAGCGGCAGAGGCTGGCGGCGGGCTGAGTGTGAGCCAGCTACGTAGCTGGATTGATGAGCCACAGCCCAAGGGGCTGCCCCGCGAGGTCGCAAACATACTCGTTTTGCTCTTCGCCGACCAGACCAACCGTTCCTTCTTTCTGGACGGGGCGCCGTATAAGAAGCCGACACTGACTGACCTGCCGGATCAGCTGGAACTGCGGGAACAGGCGCTGCCGAATGAAAGGGACTGGAAAACCGCAGTCCAGCGGGCGGAGAGCATTTTTGGGGAGGGTAGCTCCCTGTTGCGCAATGCGAGCAGTGTGGCGAATCTGTCTGAGAGTGTCCACGTGAGTGCTGAAAAAGCTCGAACGGCCTGTCAACATTATTCTCAACAGCTACTAGGGCGTGTCATCAGTTAGGGAGAAGCCGTGAGAATTGCCTACCCTGATGAGCTATACTGTTCGCGGTAGCCAAAG
>JAGWBB010000004.1:0-51567 GCA_021296095.1 Desulfurellaceae bacterium
GTAGAGCAGCCCGCCCAGGCTCAAGCTGAGCAGCCCGCCGAGCAGGCCGCCGAGTACGCGTTTCGTCCAGCGCAGCATAGGAATGTAGAGAATTCCTCTCGATTTCTGTTCGTCCAGCGCGGCTGTGAAGTCCGCCGTGCGGAGTGTGACTGAGAATTCCGCGTGGTGTCAAGCTCGATCGCGCGGCCGCCGTGAGAGAAACAGTCGGCCGCCGACACGCCACAGTGAGACAGGCCGAGACGCTGTCCCAACAAACGAGCGTTTTGCGAGACAGCGCCACGAGGGCCGGGCAGGACGGCTGAGCGGGGCAAATGGGTGCGATTTACCCGTCTCAGCAATCTGTGTCAGAGATACTCGATGACTCGGCCGTAAAATGGGACGCTTATGGGGCGGTCTTACGACTGATAATTTCTATTTATGTCCAGGTTCAGTCCAACCGCTGACCCCGACGCCAGGCCCAGGGCGGCACGAATTCCTCCGCCCAGATGCCGGCCCGGGCCGCCCTGGCTTGGTCTTCCTCGGGGATATACAGGTTGACAGGGGGAAAGTGGGGGATTAGGCGGTGCGGCGCAATAGCGGGCGTTATCGGACACGGCCGCCTGCGCAGACGTGGGGCATGTTAGGAAAACCAGGGACTTCCGACCCTGAGCGGGCCAGGTGTGGCTGAACGATCTTAGGGAAAAGGGCGGCGTGGCCGAATGATTTCCGGTCATGACCCGGCAGGGCTCACGCCTCATTAAAACAGGCCCGGCACAAACCGCCCGCCCGTGTCCTCGGTGGTGCACCGACCATTGTCCACCGCGCTGCCGCTCTCCCCACAGCACACATCGCCCTCGCTGCACGTAAAGCCGTCAAACAGCAGCCGCGAGGCCAGCGTTTGTCCCCGGCTCGAAGGGTGGAAACAGTCACAGCACGACACGTCCTGTTCGGTAAACTTGTACTCCCACGACGCGTTGCTGAAGCTCAGCTGGGTCCCGTCCGCCTTGGACGCTCCGCCCACCTGTTCTCCGCCGATCACGAGCGTCGGCGAGGCGTGTCCGGCCGGAATAGCGGCGTACTCATAGGTCACCCGCTCAAGAATATCGCGGTACTGCCGGGCCATGGTATACGCGTCCGCGATCCGTTCATCCGAGCAGTCCGAGGTGAGCGAGCCGCAGATACCGTTCTCGCGGACCAAGGGAGCAAATTGCCAGATCTCGCCACACGGCACCCCTGCTTGTACCCTTTCATCGTTCACACACGAGGCTTTCTGGGTGTGGTTGCACAGCTGCGAGACCCGCACCAGCGAGGCTACGCCGATTTTCAAATCCGGCACTTCAATCAGAATATCCAGGCCCTTGCGAAATTCGCGCTCAAAGGCTTCGGGCGTGGTCCGACAGTGCCGGTTGGGGTCCTGGTCGCCGCCCTGCGGACAGCTGGCGTTGAGCTTGTCGATCATCCCGCCACAGATATCGTTGTGGCCGAGCACCACGGTCGTATAGCGGGGGGCGGCTAGAGGCTCAAGATTCGCCTTGATCTGCTGCGTCTGCTCGACAAAGTCGTCCAGCATCGTGGCGCCCGACTCGGCGCTGTTGGGGCTGACGACCTTGATCGCAGCGTCTTGACGAGACTCCAGCCTCTCGGCCTGACTCACGACCCCATCGTCGGGGGTCAGGCTGGTAGCCCAGTTCAACTCCTCCTGGTCCTCGTTGGGACATGCATTGATATCGGCGTTGAACGCCTTGGTGATACTGTCGCCGACGGCATCCATCGACTGGATGCTGGCCGCAAAGGGGTCTGTGCGGGCGATCAGGAAGTTTTGCAGACTCTCCTGCCAGGCGACAATGCTGTCGGTGCCCTCGCGCGGAAAGTCTTCGAGCCGCGCATGTCTGCCCACGCCTTCCAGAAATTCGGCTCCGAACTCGGTGACGGTCACCGTCGCCTGGGCGAACTCCTGGCCGTCGGCCCTGACGCTGAGCGTATGGCGGCCGGGCTCGAGCAGGCTCCAGTTGAACAGCAGCCCAAAACCGTTCGTGCCGTCATCGCCACACGCCCCTCGGGTGTCGTTACGGCTGGTACCATAGGCGGCTTGCCAGGGTTTCGTCTCATCGTCGTCAAAGATCACCTCAATTTGCTCGGCCTCGCACACCCAACCCGAGATTACCCCGATCCCGCTCTGGAACGAATCGGGACGAGGGTTCTCCAGAAACGCGGGCGGCTGGGCCGGAAGCAAGGACGGGCGGCTGAATCCGATGATGCCGCTCATGAGGCTGGCGAACAGCAAGGCTGTGTAGCGCGGTGTTCTCATCCAGACTCCTCCTCTCGCTTCCGGGCAGGCGCGTCCCCGGGCAATCCCCCCTTGTCCGGCTGCGAGTCGCACGCTATAGCCGTCTACGGACACGGCAGATTGCTTCGACCCTTCCTCGGACACTCACAAGGACGAAAGTGACAGCTATGGACCTTCTCGACAAGACGGTTGAAAACCAGCAAACGGGCCGGCGCGCACTATCGACGCCGGTCGTCCTGGGCCTGATCGGGCTGGGCCTGGTCCTGGGAGCTGGCTCACCGGCCCAGGCCCAGGATTCCACACCGGACGCCACCCCGCAGGCCACCCCGGAAGAACAGGCAGCAGCCTCTGACGACACCTTCGCGCTGGAAGATGTGATCGTGACCGCCCAGAAACGATCTCAGCCGAGTCAGGACGTGCCGCTATCGATCACCGCCTTTGACGCCGAGCAGATTGACGCCCTCAAGGTCCGCGACCTGGGCAGCCTGTCGATCAACATGCCGAATGTGACCCTGGACGATGTTGGCACGGCACGCGGTATCGCCAACTTTTCGATTCGGGGCCTGGGCATCAACAGTTCTATTCCGTCCATCGATCCGACGGTCGGCGTCTTCGTCGATGGGATCTACATCGGTACGAACGCGACGGTCCTGTACGACGCCTTCGACCTGGAGAGCATCGAGGTCTTGCGCGGCCCGCAAGGCGTTCTGTTCGGCCGCAACGTGGTGGGCGGGGCCGTGCTGGTCAACACGAAAACCCCGACGGACCGCTATGAAGCCACGGTCCGCAGTGCGGTTGAGGGCGGCGGCAAGGCGCCCAACATACACGTGTCGAGCACGCTCAACGCCCCGCTGACCGACACCCTGCGCGCGCGCTTCACGGTCTACTCCAACCAGGACCAGGGCTGGTTCGAGAACGAGCACGACGGCCGGGCCTTCGGCGCCCAGGATACGCTGATGCTGCGGCCGGTCGTCACCTGGCAGCCGACCGAGTCCCTGGACCTGACCCTGCGCTACGAGTATCAGGATATCGACGGTGACGGCCCGGCGTCTCAGAACCATACCAACGGCTCCGGCCTGTCCAACCCTTTTGCCAACTTCGACCGCGACAGCTTCAACTTCGCTGTCGACGAAGAGGGCCATATCAAGTCCGAGGTCCACTCCTTCAACACCCGTCTGGATTGGGACGTGCCTCTGGGCCACGGCACGGTCACCAACATCTTCGGCTGGCGTGACGGCTGGGGAGATGCCCTGAGCGATATTGACGCCACACCGCTGCCCCTGTTTCACGGCGGCGCCGTCCAAGTCGCGGAACAGTTCAGCAACGAGCTGCGCTACAGCGGCCTGTTTTTGGACAAGCTGTTCCTGACGACCGGGTTTTACTACTTTCAGAACGATATCGGCTATCACGAACACCGCAACCTCGCCTTCGGGACCATCCTCCAAAACGGCGGTGGCGACTATGAGGTTGAAACCTTTGGGCTGTTCACGAACGCCGACTACGACCTGACCGACCGGCTGACGCTGACCGCCGGGCTGCGCTATACCCATGAGACGAAAGAAGCCGATATCACGAACCTGACCCGCAACGGCGCGACGCCGTGTCACATCGTGAACGGCCCCGACTGCCCGAGCCACTTCACGGATGAGGAAAGCTGGAACAACCTGTCGCCCAAGATCGGCCTGACCTATCGGTTTGACGACGAGAGCCTGGTCTACGCCCACTGGACGCGCGGCTTCCGGTCCGGCGGCTATAACCTGCGCGACACCTTTTACGATCTCAGCAGCGACCTGCCGAGCGCGCAGGTCGCTCTGCTCGAACGGCTCGGCCTGCAGGTGACCCGCGACCTTGGCGCCGAGGCCTTCGACGAAGAGCGGATTGATAATTTCGAGATTGGCTTCAAGAAAACCTTCGGCGCCCGCGCCCGCCTCAACGCAGCGTTTTTCTACAACTTCGTCGACGACATGCAGCGCGAACTGGCGCTGACCGAGGACCTGCCCGTCCTCGATCCCGACACGGGTCTGCCCAGCCTCACGTTTGTGGACGGGCGGCCAACGCTGCAAACCCAGGCGAACGTCGTGCAGGTGATTCGGAACACGGCCGACGCCGAAATGTGGGGCTTCGAGCTGGAGGGGATGTTTGCCCTCACCCCCAGCCTCGTCCTGCTCGGTTCGGCGGGCTTTGTCGAGACGGATTACGCCACGGTCAAGTTCGACCTCAACCGCGACGGCCGGGTGGACGGCAGAGATGAGGACCTCGAACCGCCCCGCGCCCCGCGCTGGACCTACAGCATGGGCCTGCTGCACACGCTGCGCCTGGGCAGCCGTTTGCGGCTCGCCTCGCGGGTCAATTACGCCTACCGGGACAAATGGTATGACACCGACGACAACCTCGGCTTCAACCGGCAGCAGAAAATGCTCCAAGCCGGCCTCGACCTGCACATCAACGACGGTCAGTGGGTGATCGGTCTGTACGGCAAGAACCTGCTGAACCAGGCCAGGTTTGGCGGGAATACGCAGCTGCCATCGGGACTCGGCGGTGGCACCTTCTCGCCGCTGGCCAGAGGCCGCACCTTCGGCCTGGAGCTGACCTACCATTTTATCGGCGCCTGATGAAGCAGGGGCGGGTGTCTCCCGCTCAGGCTCATCCGCAAACGCCCGGCCCTGCCGCGCAGCAGCCCCTCTCCCGCCGCCCGGCAGGGGCTGCTTCACTTTGCCGAGTCTGATACATAGGGGCGGTTCTGACAAAAAAAACGGGAGGCAAACATGAAACACGCGTGGTACGGACTCCTCGTCGGCCTGCTGCTCGGTGGTGGCTGGCAGCCAGCCCTGGCCCAGCTTGACGACGCCCTCATCCAACAGGCCTTTTATCCGTATGCCGTAGAGAAGCCGGCCCTGGCCGGACTGGAGCCGGGGACAAGCATCTCGGCAGACTCGTGGCAGGCTGCCGAGAGCTATCTGCCGGTCGAGATCCTGGACAAGATCAAAGCCGGAGAGTTCACCTTCAGCATCCAGGAGACGACCGATTTGCCGGTCAGCGAGGCGTATATTGAAGCCACCCGCCAGCACGCCGGCCAGGTCCGGATCGGGGACGACGGCGAGCTGAGCGGCTATGTGGCCGGCCTGCCCTTCCCCGTGCTTGACCCGGCTGACCCCCAGGCCGGGGAGAAGGCGGCCTGGAACGTACGCCACCGCGACCTTGGCGATACCATCCAGGTGTGGAATACCTTTCGGCTGCTCGACGCCTCGGGCGAGGCCGACCGGGAGTTCGAGAACTACTATGTCGTGGCCCAGGGCATGCACCGGCCGCGGGCCGAGGCCAACCGTTGGGAAGAGGACGGCGTGTTGCAGAAAGAGTTCTTCCACATGCTGACCCCGTTTGACCTCAAGAACACCATGAGCCTCAAGCACCGCTTCGCCAAGGACAGCGCCAAGGATGCGGATTGGATGTACACCCCGGCCAGCCGCAAGATTCGCAAGCTGATCGTCAAGCATGAGGACGCCTCGTTTGACTCGGGCTTTCTGAACGAGGACTTCTTTGGCTACTCGGGCTACATCAGCGCCAGCACCTGGAAGCTGCTGGGCTCGCGCCTGCTGCTCGCCCCGGTGGGCGCCAAAGCCGCCGCGACCACCTTTGGCGGCCGCGGCACCTGGTATCCGGTCGATCCCTGGGAGCTGCGCCAGATGTGGGTGCTCGAAAACATCCCCAAAGCGTCCGACCACCCGTACAGCAAACGCCTGCTGTATATCGACCAGCAGATGTTCGTGCCGGTCTACATGCTGGCCTATGACCGCAGCGGAGCCCACCACAAGACCCTGTTCGAGCTGTACGGCAACCCGCAGTTCAACCCCGGCAACGAACACGTCCGCGCCCCGATGTGGGTCGGCGAGTCGATGATCGACTACGAGGACAATTTCGCCTCAATGACCATGGTCGACAAGGTCGTCTACGACCAGCCTCTGCCCGACGACTTTTTTCAGCTGAACCAGATTGTGGCCCGCGGCCGCTAAGGCAAGGTGAGCGGATGCGGCACAACACCCCCCTCGGACACCGTAGCCCCGTCCGGCCGGTCCACCTCCTACTGGCCGGGCTGGCCCTCCTCGTTTCTCTCTCCCAGGCCCAGGCTCAGTTCACCGCCGACCCGCTGTCCTTTTCCGGCAACATCCAGACCCAGCAGATCTTCCGCCATCCCGAGGTCGACAAGTGGTCGATCGTCCAGCAGCGCAACACCGTCCGCCTGCGGCTGGAGTACGACTGGGTTCGGAGCGGCCAGCTCATCGACCGGTTCGACCTGCCGTGGATCAAGTCGGCCCATTTCGTCGGCCTGTACCGCGGCTCGTATGACAGCGTGTACGACTTCCGACCCGGCCCCCGCCAGGAGATCTTTCCCTACAAGGGTCGGGCCGGCCGGGGTCAGAGCCTGGCCGAACTCGACACCAAGGCCGCCCAGGCGCTGCGCTTTGAGAGCGTCTTCCGCGAGGTGTATACCGATATCGAGCTGGCCGACCTGCCCCTCAGCCTGCGGCTGGGACGCCAGATGATCGTGTGGGGCGAGTCGGACAACCTGCGCATGCTTGACCGCACCAACTCCCTGGACGCCACCTGGCACGGCGGCGGGGTGGGCCAGGAAACCTGGGACGACCTGCGGATTCCGTACTGGATGATCCGCGCCACCTATAATTTTGGGCAGGTCGGCAGCCTGAGCGACGTGTTTCTCGAAACCTACTGGGTACCGGGCCTGTGGACGCCGCTCAAGTTCGGTTACACGCCGGGCCGGCCGTGGAGCTTCCCGTTTGCCAACACGCTGGGAGACTTCAAGCTGCTCAAGGGCACTGTGCTGGGCCGGCAGGGCGACTACCACAAGAATGTCAGCGAGAACAGTCAGGTCGGCGTGCGGCTGGGCGGAACCACACCGTCGGGCCTGACGCTGACCCTCAACTATCTGTACCAGCGCACCGCCCATGAAGACGGGGTCAATACGGCCAGCCTGCGCGGCCGCAACCAGTGCCGGCTGGGCTCGGCCAGCTGCCCGTCGGTCGCTGCGGTCGCGGCCAGCAACACGGCCCTGCTGGCGCGCGGTATCCTGCCCGCCGAGGCCTATTATCCGTACACCCACACGGTCGGCATCTCGGCCAGCTATGCCGACGACACGTATACCGAGGGTGTGTTTCGGATGGAGACGATTTACGAGTTCGGCAAGCCGTTTGCCGACAAGCGTAAACCGATTCTGGTTCTGGACGCGGCCGCCAATCCGGTGCCGAGCGGCCTGCTGGGCGTCAAAAAGAGCGACGTGTGGCAGGCCTTTGTCGGCTTTGACCGGCCAACCTGGATCAGGAGTCTGAACCGGCGTTCGACCTTTTTTCTGACCAGCCAGCTGTTCTGGCAGTATATTCCGACCAGCACGTCTCGCTTCCAGGGCCAGCTGTCGGCAACCGACAAGGTCCGCAACTGGGAGGCGGTCGGCACAATTGCGGCCAGCACCCTGTATATGCGGGGCCGGCTGCTGCCGGTCGCGTTTTATGTGCTGGACCCGATGAACCACTATAGCTCGCAGTTCGGCTGGGTGGTCGATTATTACATCACCCCGCGGCTGATCGTCCGCCTCGCCCAGAGTTATTTCTTTGTGCCCGGCTATGGCGGCCAGGTTGACGAGAGCTGGGGCCTGGGCGGGCTGTATCGACGCTGGGACGAGACCGTGCTACGGCTGACCTATCAGTTCTGAGCGCGCCCGAGACGACACACCACAGGAGGAGCTATGGCAGAACAATGGACGCTGAGCGGTGATTATTTTGAATCGTGCAACTGCGACCTGGTGTGCGCCTGCCTGATCCAGGCCGCCCCGCCACGGGGACGCTGCGACGCGGCCCTGGCCTTTCATGTTGACCAGGGCAGCTACGGCCAGACCAGCCTCGACGGCCTGAACGCCGTGCTGGTGGCGTCGTTTCCCGGTCCGGGCAGGATGCGGGACGGCAACTGGACGGCTGCGGTGTATGTGGACGCGGCCGCGTCCGAAGCCCAGCAGCAGGCCCTGGGCGCCATTTATTCGGGTCAGGCCGGCGGACCGATGCAGATGGTTTTTCTGCTCGTCAGCAATTTCCTGGGCGTCAAAACCGCGCCCATCCGCTACGAAATCGACGGCAACGCCCGCCGGCTGAGCATCCCCGATATCCTGGATATTGATATCGAGGCGGTCACCGGTCGGGACGGCAGCGAACCGCTGTGGGCGACCAACGCCGCCCATCCGGTGTCGCCCAAACTCGCCCTGGCCCAGTCCACGGCCTACCGCTACGCCGATCACAACCTGGCCTGGGATGTGAGCGAAACGAACGGCCATTTTGCACCGTTCAGCTGGCAGAGCTAGGCGCGCATGCGCGGCCGCGACAGCCTGATCATCATTGGCGCCCTGGTCGCGGTGTCGCTCGTGGCCTGGGTGATCACGGTCCGCCAGATGGGCGGCATGGGCCTGGGCCTGATGGCTCCCAGCATGACCATGGGCCGGCCCGTGTCGGTCGCCAACGCCGGGCTGTACGTGCTCCTGTGGGGCGTCATGATGGTGGCCATGATGTTTCCGTCCGTAGCGCCCATGGCCGTGCTGTTCTCGACTATCGCCCGCCGCAAGCGGGAGCGGGCCGACCCGTTTGTCCCGGCCTGGATCTTCGTTGCCGGCTATACCGCAGTGTGGACCCTGACCGGTGGCCTGGCGTATGCCGGAGACGTGGCGATTCAGGCTGTCCCACAGGCGTTTCCCGACCTGCGGACCTACGGCCCGGTAATCGGCGGTGGCCTGCTCATCCTGGCCGGCCTCTACCAGTTGACGCCGCTCAAATACCTGTGTCTGAGCCAGTGTCGCTCACCGCTCGGCTTTTTGCTCCAGCACTGGCGGGAGGGCCCGGGGGGCGCGTTTCGGATGGGCGTACAGCACGGCCTGTTCTGTCTGGGCTGCTGCTGGAGCCTGATGGCGGTGATGTTTGTGATGGGCACCATGAACCTGGTCTGGATGGGTATTCTGGCGCTGGTGATCTTTGCGGAAAAAGTCGTGCCGCACGGCGTGACCCTGGGCAAAGGAGTCGGCCTCGTACTGATGGGGCTAGGGCTGCTGCTGGCGATATCCACCGGCGCTGGACCGGTCTCGGGCCAGTAAGGGCGGGTTTCAAACCCGCCCTTACGAGGTCACCTCTCCAGCAAGACCAGTCGGCAACGAACCCGCAGCTTGCCCTCCTGCGTAGGGGTGGGTATGGTGAGGCACGGTGCCGAGGTCTCAGTGACCCGGCGTACTCCCAGAGCCATCCCCATGAGTGTGGAATTGATCAGCATGCTGATAGCCGTCGTCGCGGTCGGGGCGACCCTGGCCGGCTTGATGCTGAGCGGGCAGCGGGCCATTCGCACCGAACTCGCCGCCCAGCGCAAGGAGTTCAGCACCGAACTCGCCGCCCTGAGACGAGACATCAGTACCGAACTCGCCGCCCAGCGCAAAGAGTTCGGCACCGAACTCGCCGCCCTGAGACGAGACATCAGTACCGAACTCGCCGCCCAGCGCAAAGAGTTCAGCGAGCGGTTTGCCGCCTTGGAGCAGCAGATCGCCGAACTGCGCGAGCGCATGGCCCACCTGGAAGGCTTGCTCGACGGGCTGCGCGAGGCGATTGCCATCCAGCGGGGAGCCGCCTAGCGCCACCTCTCCTGATCGGGGATGCAAACACGGAGGGTGAATCCTCCTCGCCCCAGCCCTCTCCCTCAAGGGGAGAGGGAGCAAGACACAGCCTTTCTTCCTGGTAGAATGAGGTATCGACACGCAACACGGAGAGCAGCGCTATGAAAGTCGCCTTTGGCAGTCTCCAGGCAAACGGTTGGGGCAAAACGTTTCTGCGTCACCTGGGCAGGGAAATCGGGGCAAGCCTGCCCGGCGCACCCGGTCCGGTGTTGGAGCGGGTGCGGGGTGCGGCTCAGCAGCTCTTTGACGCCGAAAGATCGTCGCTGCCGGATAAACAAGGCCGCATGATTCTCGCCATGTGCGTAGTCGTCTTGGCCGCCTACCGGGAACTCAGCACGCTCACCGGCGATGCGCAACGCGCCTACAGCCTGGTCGAAGCGGCTTTTTGCAAGTCGTATCAAACGCTCTTCAAGCTCATGTACCGCGCACTGCTCGTCTTTCGCGATCCGGTCCGGCGCCTGTCGGCCATGGATCTGGCGAAAAACGGACACAGAATGATGGGAGCAGGCATGGGCTTTGGCCAACACACGGACGCCGACAGCACGACCATGGTCGTCAGCCGCTGCGCCTTCCACCAGTTTTTTGTTGATCACGGTGAGCCGTCTCTGACCCGCCTGATCTGTGCCTGGGACAGAAACTGGATGGACGTCCTCAGCGCCTCGAAGCGGCCGGTCCGTGTCGAACGCCCGCACACGATTTCAACCGGGGCGGAGACCTGCCACTTTCGTTTTGTTCGAGACCCGGACAAGCGCGACACAAGGACCCACGACGTTATTGAGACGCCCGTGGAATGAGGGGGGCGCAGCAAAGCGTTTCGCAAGCTTGACGGCGCCCCCCTCGGCACGATAGGGAACGGAAAACGGGAATATGGAAGGAGTTTTGCATGGCCTACGATGTGTTGATTAAAAACGGGACGATTGTGGACGGGACGGGAGCCCCGCGCTACCGCGCGGATGTGGCGGTGGCCAACGGCAAAATTGCCGCCATCGGCAAGATCACCGACGGCGCGAAAAAAGTCATTGACGCCTCGGATCTGGTGGTGACGCCCGGCTTTTTCGATCCCCACACCCATTACGACGCCCAGATCTGCTGGGACCCGGTCATCACCTGTTCGTCCTGGCATGGGGTCACCAGCGTCATCATGGGCAACTGTGGCGTGGGCCTGGCGCCGTGCAAGCCGGACGTGCGGGACATCGCGGCCTGGGATCTGGTCAACGTCGAGGCGATTCCCTTTGAGGTCCTGGCCAAAGGCATGACCTGGGACTGGGAGACCTTTCCCGAATATATGGACGCCGCCGCCAAGCGCGGCTCGGGCATCAACCTCGGCTTCATGGCGCCGCTGACCCCCTTCCGCCACTATGTCATGGGCGAAGAGTCCATGGACCGGGCGGCCACGTCGGAAGAGACGACCCAGATCGCGGCCCTGCTGCGGGGGGCGATGGAGGCCGGGGCGTTCGGTTTTTCAACCACCAACGGTCCCCAGCACATCGGCTATCAGGGCCGACCGCTGGCCTGTCGGCTGGCCAGCCGCGAAGAGCTGGCAGCCTACGGCGGGGTGCTGAGAGGCCTCGGCCGGGGCACGATTGAGCTGGCGCTCAACGACAACCCGGGTGTGGTGTCCGAGAGCGACTATGCGCTGTTGGATCATCTGGCCACCTCCAGTCAGCGACCGGTGACGTGGCTGGCCCTGCTGTCGCGGGACGACAAGCCGGATGTGTGCATGGATACCCTGGAGCGGACCCTGCCGCTGATCAAGCGCGGCGTCGTGCCCCAGGTCTCGCCCCGACCCCTGAGCGTGCAGATCAACCTGCGCAACCCGTTCATCTTCGCCAACCTGCCGTCGTGGAACCCGGCCTTCAACCGCACGGCCGAGGAGCAGATCGCGCTGTACCGCGAGCCAGCCTTCCGGCAGGCCTTTCGCAAGACCATGGACGAGCCCCGGGTTTTTGCCGGGCAGTGGGACCGGGTGATTGTCCACGAGGCCAGCACGCCGGAGCTCAAACAGCACGAGGGCAAGACGGTCGCCGACGTGGCCCGGGAACGCGACGCCGACGGGCTCGACACCTTCCTGGATCTGGCCATCGAGGACGGGCTGGCCATGCAGTACGTCATGTACCTGTTCAACGCCAGCGAAGAGCGGGTGGCCGAGCTGATCAACCATCCGAACACCCTGATCGGGCTGTCCGACGGCGGTGCTCACGTTGACATGCTGTGCGACGCCGGCTACTGCACCTACCTGCTCGGCCACTGGGTCCGCGAAAAACAGGCCATCACGCTGGAGCACGCGGTCCGGCGGCTCACCTCGGAGCCGGCCGGCTTCTTCGGCGTGCACGACCGTGGCAGCCTGGAACAGGGCAAGGCCGCGGACATCGCCATCTTTGACCCCGAGACCATCGGCTCACCCAAGCGGCCCGAGATGCGCCACGACCTGCCGGGCGGCGGCCGGCGCCTGGTCATGCCGGCCCACGGCGTGCTGCATACCATCGTGAACGGCCAGGTCTTGTACCAGGACGCCCAGCATACTGGGGCGATGCCGGGTCAGGTGTTGCGCTCACACGCCTAGGCGGCTGTCCGCACCACCCTCACAAAAGGCAGGGGCTGAACGGCTCCCTGCCTTTTCTTTTTGCAGGAGGACCGCATGCCGAGAGGGAAGACAGGGATCGGGGGACTCATCGTGGCAATCCTGATCGGGCTGGCCGCCTGTCAGCCGCCGCCGGAAGAAGCCGCGCCCGAGCCACAGCTGAGCCCGCGCCAGGCGTGCTATGAGGCCTGCACCAGAACGGTTGACGCCAGCCGGGCCGCGTGTCGGGACGAGCTGCTGGAGCAGGGCGCCCTGGATCGGCTGATGGACTGCAACGTCACCGCCGACCAGGAGCTGGCCGGCTGCCGGGCCGGCTGCCAGGAACAGTCCTAGCATGTCCCCGCTACGCTGTGTCTGGCTTCTGTTCGGCGCGCTGTTGCTGCTCGGCTGCGGCCCAAGCCCCGACGATGCCCGCCGCGAGTTGGCCCTGTACGGGCTGAAGTGGGATCAGGTGCACTTTCTGACCTACGCCGAACTGGGTGGCACCCGGATCGTCGAGCTGTTTCTGCGGGGTGGTATGGACCCGGATGTGACCGATCCGATGGGTCGCACAGCCCTGATGAAAGCGGCCGTCAACGGCCATCTTGAGACGGTCCAGACCCTGCTGGCGGCCGGGGCCGCCCCGCACCTGAAGGATGCCTTTACCGGTCAGACTGCCGTCTCGCTGGCCAGACAGCACGGTCACGCCGAGATCGTCAGTCTGCTTGAACAATCGACCGAATAAGAGGTCCACCACTTGCGGGGCAGCTTCAGCTCAGCGGGACCGTTCCAATGTCTCGGTTCATCAGCCTTAGCGGCATCGTCCTGCTCATCGCCATCGCCGTCCTGCTGTCCGACAACCGACGCCGCATCTCGGGCCGCCTCATCGGGGCCAGCCTCCTGCTGCAGGGGGTGATTGCCGGCCTCTTCCTCGCCTTTCCACCCGTCGTCAGCCTGGTTGACCTGCTCGCCCGGGGCGTGGTCCGGCTGTTGTCGTTTGCCCAGCGCGGCGGCCAGTTTGTGTTCGGCTCCCAGCTGCTTGACGCCGGCGGGCCGTGGGGCTTTATCTTTGCCGCCCAGGTGTTGCCGGCCATTGTGTTCATTGCGGCCCTGATGTCGGTGCTGTACCACCTGGGCGTCATGCCCCGTCTGGTCGGTCTCCTGGCCGGGCTGTTCAGGCGCAGCCTGGGGTGACGGGCAGTGAGGCCCTGGTCGTGGCGGCGAATATCTTTGTCGGTCAGACCGAAGCCCCGCTGTGCGTCAAGCCGTATATTGCCGGGATGACGCGCTCGCAGCTGATGACGCTGATGACCGGCGGCTTCGCCACCGTGTCGGGCGGCGTACTGGCGGCGTATGTCGGGCTGTTAAGCCGTGGCGATCCGGACCTGGCCGTGATATTCACCCACCATCTGCTGACGGCCAGCGTCCTGTCGGCTCCGGCCGCATTTTTGATGGCCAAAACCCTGGTGCCGGAAACCGAGTCGGCGCCCGAGGAAAGCGGGCCGGCGCAGCTGGCTGCGGGCGACACTCACAATGTGCTCGACGCCCTGGCCTCGGGCGCGACCGACGGCCTGTGGCTGGCCCTGAATATCGCCACCATGCTGGTCGCCTTCGTCGCCTTTCTGGCCCTGCTGAACTGGCCCTTGGAGGCGCTGAGCACCTGGACTCCGGTCGCCGCCTGGCGCGCCCGCCTGGGTCTGCCGCCGCTGAGCTTGCAGATGCTGTTCGGCGTTGCGCTGACCCCGCTGGCCGCCGCCATGAGCATTCCCTGGGAGGAGTGTCGGGTCTTTGGCGGCTTATTGGGCGAAAAGCTGCTGGCGACCGAACTGGTCGCCTACCAATCCCTGGCCTCACTCCTGGACCCGGACAGCGCGGCCATCAGTCGGCGCACCGCGCATATTGCCAGCTACGCCCTGTGCGGCTTTGCCAACTTTGCCGCGATCGGAGTCCAGATCGGCGCGCTGCGGGTCCTGGCGCCGGACCGCCGCCGCGACATCACCCGCCTGGCCCTACGGGCCATGATTGGCGGCGCGCTGGCCTCGTGGCTGACCGCCTGCGTGGCAGCCGTGTTCCTGCCCCTTGACTAAGCCGGCTCTTTTTTGACCGGGACCAACTGGTGCTCGCGTAGGGCGTCCTGCAAGACCGGCCACAGACTTTGCGCGTCCGGGGCGTGTTGCAGCTGGTCGCGCACCTGCTCCTGGCCTATCTCGCGGGCCAGGGCGGCCAGGATTTGGAGTTGCAGACCGTCGTCGGCCACCGGCGTGAGGAGCAGGAACACAAAATGGACCGGCAGGCCGTCGGGCGCGTCCCACTCGATCCCGTACTCGGAGCGACCGAACACCAGCAGCGGCTTGCTCAGCCCCTCCAGCCGGGCGTGGGGAATGGCCAGCCCGCTGCCCAGCCCGGTGCCCATCAGTTCTTCGCGCTCGCTGACCGCAGCAAAGACGCGCTCGGCATCCAGACCCTGGGCGGGCGGGGCATACTCGGCCGCGGCCTGACATAGCTCGTGGATGACCGCCCCGCGGCTGGTGCCGCGCAGCCCGGCGACGAGCGCCCGGCGCAGGAAGAATTCGAGGATATGAATTTCCTGGCGGCGGCGTACCGACCAGACCAGCCACGGGGCGACCAGCAGCGAGGAGATAATGGCCGAGAAAATAATCGCCACAAACACCGGCACGGTCAGGATCTCGTATTCAAGCGCCACCGCCGCGACCACGATGCCGGTCACCCCGCTGGGCGTAAAGGCAATACCGATCGACACCCGGTCCACCCGCGACAAGCCCGTGCCAAAGGCACCCAGCCAGGCGCCGAGGTATTTCCCACCGATGGACACCAGGGTCACGAAGGCAATCAGAAAGGCATCAAAATTCTCGAAGAAGTCCACCCGCAGGGCAATGCCGGCAAAATACAGCGGGACGAAAATCGCGTGGACCATCTGGGTCAGAATCTGGCGGATGCGTTCGGACAGGGTGTCGGCCTGGCCGGCCATGATGCCGGCCAGAAAGAAGCCGAGCAGGGCGGTCAGGCCGATCCAGGCCGTGACCGCGCCGCACAGCAGCCCCAGACAGCACACGAACGACAGCACCGCGCCGGGCTGTTGGGGGAGCTGGCGGCCAATGAACGCCACCGCTTGATCCACCGCTCGCAGGCCAACGGTCAGGCACAGGCCGGTGAAGGCGACCGTGACCAGCAACAGCATGACGACCGAGCCGAGGTCCAGAACGGCCTGGGTTGACGCAGCCAGGACCAGGCTGAAGATGACCCAGGCCAGGATATCGTTGACCGCATAGCCGCACAGGGTCAGCAGGCCCAGGTCGCTTTTGATGAGATCCAGATCGTGCAGCACCCGGGCAATGATGACCATGGCGCTGATGGCCATGGTTGTCCCCAGAAACAGGGAAAAGGCAATGCGGCGTTCGGGCGTTGGCAGATAGGAATCGGGCAGCAACAGCGACAGCCCGAAGCCGACCAGGAGCGGCACGATGACCCCGATGATGCCGATCCGCAGCGCAGAGGCGCGCTGGCGCCAGGCGGCCGACACATCGACCTCCAGGCCGGTTTCCAGCAGCAGGAACAGGACGCCGAACCACGACACCGTTTCCAGCATGGCCTGCTGGATGGGATCGGCCGGAAACAGGGTGAGGTGGACGCCAGGCACCAACCGGCCCAGCAGGGTCGGCCCCAAGAAGACGCCGACCAGGATTTCGCCGACCAGCGGAGGGTGGCCGAAGCGACGCAGGAGTTCTCCACAGCCCCGCGCCAGAGCCAGCAGCAGCAGGACCTGGAGCAGAAAGATGAGCAGATGGTGTTCGCTGAGGATGGGCTCTTGGCCGGTCATGGCTCCCCCTAGGCGACTCTCATAGCCGATCTGGGGGCGTTCGTCTGCTCCTCAGCCCGATTTTCTTCGCCTGGGTCGCCCGTCCAAACTCGGCAGAATCCGCTCCTGGTCCATTGCCTTCAGGCCGGCTTCACCAGAGTTCCACGTGGGCTCGACGGCTCGTGGTGGAGCCCCGGGCGGGCTCCTGTACCGTCACGGACTATGATCTATCAGGCTATCAATGATGGAGTAGAGCATGCTGACAGTCTCGCTGCTGTAAAGATCGCCGTCGTCGTGGGAATTGGCAGCCGCTATATATGCGCGCCCTCGGCTTGGGACTGCCCGGATCACCGCAAAGAACCCACAATACCGACCACCGCCACCTTGCGCAAAGAGCCACAGCAAGCTCCCGTGGCCTTGGTAGACAACCCACCCAGCCGCTCCTCCATAGTTTCCTGGTATAGGGATGAGCAATTCGTCCAACTGCGCTCGATTGAGAATTGCGGGACTCGTGTGGGGAAATTGCAACGCGACGAACTTGGCGAAGTCTTCGAGTGAACAATACACGTCTCCAGCTGGAGCCAAGGGACCACCATAACCCAATTGAGCAGGTATCCACACGCCAGCACTATCGCGTCGGTGACTCCAGGGCTGATCGACCTCATGGGGGGTGTTCGGCGCTCCGAATCCCGCGCTGAACATCCCCAACGGCGCGAACAGGCGCTCCTCCATCAAGGTCTCCCAGCTCTGGCCCGTCAGCTTCTCTGCCATAGCCGCCGCAACCATATAGCCGGCGTTGGAATAGCTATACTCGCCGATGGAGCTCCCTGGAGGGTCGGCCAGATTTTCTCGAAGGATTCGGTAGCGCCGTTCAATTATGGGAAGCGTCGGATGAGACGTCCACCAGGCCGGCACGTCGTCTGGAACGCCGCCTTCATGACGAACCAGCTGCCACAGGGTGACGGCGCGGTACTCGGGATGTATCTCATCGCGCAATTCGGGAAAGACCTGGGCAATCGTGGTCTGCCAGCCGTTGACGAACGTCCCATCCGCCACCACGGTCGCCAGCATAGTCGATGTCATGGCCTTGGTGAGGGAGCCCATTTTCACCAGATCATTGATCGTCAACTCCTCGGATGATCCCTGCCGGCGTACTCCGGCCGCCGCGATGGCCTTGATCCCCGCTTCGTCGATAATCGCCGCAATCAGTCCCGGCGACTTGCCCTCCGCCACCGGACCGGTCAGGTACTTGACGATAGACTGGTCCACGGAGCGGGTCTGCACGGCCGCCATCTCCAGATGTTGGGTACTCTGGTTCCAGGCAAACCACGTAATCTCTCCGGGACTCGGGAAATCCGGGACCCGGACCCGGGCGCGCGCCCCCACCACAAACTCCTCGCCGGTGGTGACGACCGTAAACGTACTCCGGGCAAACTCTACACCGTTGTCGTAAGCGACGGCCGTGTGCGCGCCATCGCCCAGGATGGCCCAGTTGAAGAAACTGAAAAAGCCGTTATGGCCATCATCGCCACACACCGAGGCCGTATCGCCTCGCGGAAACCCATATGTCGCAGGGATCGGGACGCCCGCGTCGAGGCTGATCGTGATGTCCCCTTGAGCCTCACATTTCCAGCCGGAGATGACCCCGATGCCCGACAGCGTGTCCCCGTTACCAGGAATATCGAGGGCCGATTGGGCGTGTGTCAGCGCGGGGGATAGCAGAACGAGCCCAAGGCAAAGGGCAGGCAAGGCGTACATCGCACACCTCCTGAAAGAGCGCTGCGGGCAGCCCCCTTCTATACAGCAGGGCTTCGTGTCTCAAGGACAATGAAATACGACAAACCGCTCGGTTGCTCGGACGGGGTACGGAGAGCCCCAAGAGGTCATCTCCAGCAGGCTGGAAAGGTCTGAGGTTATCTGGAGAGCCTGCGCCCACGCGTTCCTATCATAAGGAGGGGTCATGCTCAGGGAATAATCACGAAGTTCTGGAGCGCCTCTTCCCACCGCAGCGTCGTGGTCTCACCCGGGTGAGGGAAGTCCACGAGGGGAAACGTGCCGCTTACCCTCTCCAAGAATTCCACCCCCAGCGTCGTCACCCGCACCGTGGTACGGGCAAACTCCAGCCCATCGGCCAGCGCCCGAATCGCGTGCTCCCCCGGCCCCAGATTGTTCCAGTTCACCAACAGGACAAAGCCGTTGTTGCTATCCCCGCAGACCCCCCGGGTATCGCCCCGGGGGGTCCCGTAGGCCGCCGGGACTGGGGTGCCGGCCAGCTCAATGACAATCTCTTGCGCTTCGCAGGCCCAGCCCGAGATGATCCCAATCCCGCTCTGGGACGAACCCAGGGACGGGTTCTCCAACACGGCCTGAAGCCCGGCCACCCGGTTATGGCCCCCACCCTTGTCGGGCTGCCCATCGGTGATGACAAAGTTCTGCTGGGCTTCGTTCCACCGCACAACAGTGGTCTCACCCGGATGAGGGAAGTCCGCAAGGGGAAACGTGCCGCTCACGTCCCGTAAGAATTCCACCCCGAGCGTTGTCACCCGCACCGTCGTGCGGGCAACCTCCAGCCCATCGACCAGCGCCCGCACCGGATGCGCTCCCGGTCCCAGATTATTCCAGTTGACCAGCAGGCTGAAGCCGTTGTTGCTGTCTCCGCACACCCCCTGGGTATCGCCCCGGGGTGTCCCGTAGGCCGCCGGGACTGGAGTGCCAGCCAACTCAATGATGACCTCCCCCGCCTCACACGCCCAGCCCGAAATGATGCCGATGCCGCTCTGGGACGAGCCCGGGGACGGGTTTTCCAGACGCGCTTGTGGTGGTGGAGGTGGGGGAAGGGTATCGAAATCGGACGAGAACACGGCCACGTCGTCGATGTACCAGCCGTCGGCCGTCTGAGCCGCATCGGACCAGAGGTAAAAGGCAAGGCGGACCGACTCTCCAACGAAAGGAGTCAAATCAATTGATGTCTGCTGCCACGTCGGATTCGTACCAGTGAACGTTCGTAACTGTTCCTCCGTCCGCCACGAGCCATCCTCCTGCTGTGGTAGTGCGAGGACCCACACGCTGCCCTGATCGCCACTGGCAAAGTCGTACCGATGCCGAAAGGTCAGGGCTGCTGACTCGACCTCAGTCAGGTCGATGACTGGAGACCAAAGACCAGTGATCTGATCATTCTGATAATGGCCGCCCGGACTATCCGTCCAGGCCCGGATTCCACTTCGGGCGGACACCATAGTCTGCGCCCATGGAGAACTCCTCAACCAACCATTAACTCCGCTCTCCATATCGTCTTCAAACAGCACCTCATTCGCTCCGGCCTGCGTCACCCTAAACGTCCAGCCCCCGATAGTCAGCGTACCGGTCCGGGCAGTGGAACGAGGATTCCTCGTCACCGTATAGCTGACGCGCCCCTGCCCCCTGCTGCTCGCTCCGGAGGTCACACGAATCCAGTTGGTACTGCTCCTCGCTGACCAGTCACACTCACTCGTCGCCTCGACCTGGACGCTGGCGCTGTCCTCACCGGGTCCGAAGATATGTGAGGAAACAGGCAAAAAATCGATGCAGGTGCTGAATGTGGCCGGGTCGGTGTTGATGGTCACGCGGTAGCTCGTGGACCACGCTGCGTCAACGGAGACCTGGAGGCTATTCTTCCAGTCCGTAAAGATCTCGCCCACCGTCCACATCGCCCCTTCGTCGTTCGGGTCGCCGTTGTTGTCCACGTCCACCACCTGGGCCAGTCGGTCTGCCAACGTCGTATCGACTTTATGGATAACCACCGCTTCATCCGGGATTTCCTCATCGTAGCCGGCAAACAGCCGCGCCTCGACGGTGTAGAAGTCGGTGGCCGAGTCCCCGATGGGAATCTCGGCCATCAGGTAGCCCTCAGTACCGGGCTGGGCTAACCGTTCGAGGGTAATCGTGCGGGTCGTGTCGGGCGGGGCGACATACTTCCGGTCGGCTGGAATCCAGCCCAGAAAGTCCTTGTGGTAGGCGATGGTATGGACTGCTACGTTGCCATACTCGGGATCAGAGAATAAGGCCGGCGACCATCCACCCATAACGTCCCAATAAGAGTCGTATGTCTCATCATACGGACCCGAGGAATGCTGCAAGCCCAGGGCGTGACCCATCTCGTGGGCCCAGACGTGTTGCTGAGGCTGATATTCTGGAGGCATCCATGTCACACCCCAAAATCTCCGTTGTCCATCCAGTGTCAGGAAGTGACTACCGCCCCTGGCTAGATTCCCAATGGGGGGAGCGAAATCCTGGTTAAAAACTATCGTAAAACCATCGAAATCAGGGAAGAATACATCTGTGTCTGCGGCAGCCGTGCAATCGGCTGCTGTTTTTTCAAGATCATAATCATACAAGCCGCCGTCTCTCACTATGGGAGCAGGTCGAGAAGTAGCGTAGTACGATCTTGGGTGGGGCAGGTTGTACCAGCCCACCACCACACTCCCGGCCAAATCGGGAATGTTCCCGTCTGAAACCTCGTTCCAATAATGGCCCAGGCTAGGATAGGATGACCCCATCAGCTTCTCATAAAAGCTGACCGGCTGCGGGGTGACATGTCTGGCATCGGCAAAACGGCACAGAATAGTTACCCACGCCTGGGAACCTGAGAGCGGCTCTCTACAGCACAGCGTGACTTTGCCCGGTGCTGCTACAGCCTCATACGCGGAAAGACAGCGGCTCTCCTCATCCGTTACTACCCACACATGCCCGGCATACGTTTCTTGTGTATAACTTTCACCTGGTCGGAGCGTCGCGTGCAAGACGCGCTGGCCAGCGAAGTCCGACCAGTAGACATAGCGAGGCTCACTCGTCTGATTGTCAAAGACGATGGTGGTGTGCTGCCCCCCTCCTTCTTCGGAGACAAGAGTATCCTCCACACTGCACGCGAGCGGCTCCAACTCCACGGCATCGGTGTTGGACAAAACGGCCGTCAGCCGCTGGTGTGAGAAGAGGGAGGTTTCATCCAGAGACACGGCCAGCTCGATGGAGCTGACCCGGAATCGGGCCGAGGCGTCAGTCCCGTCCGGCTCCCACTCTCCCGCCACCGTCACCCGCTGGCGGTTCAAAGCGACCGGGCCACCCAGCGGCTGCATGAGGTCTATAGCAATCAGCAGTTCGTGCCGCTCGCCCGAGTCCTCGGTCAACACATAGGTGATTTCAGCGGCAAAGCCGGCATCGGACGGGGAATCGGCGACGATAAAGGTGAACCAGCCAGTGAGGGGCTGCGGCTGGGCTGCGGCCGGCTGCGCGGAGAGCGCCCACGCTCCGAGTAGGAACAGAACTGCCCAGCTCTTTGCGCTCCCCAAAAGTAAACCTCTCATCGTTTCTTCTCTCCCAGGGGCACGACTCTTCAATTCTCCGACCACGCTCTCAGCCGCGTCTCAGCTACAAGCTTGCTTGACCTTATCGTGCAAATCGGTCCCGATGGAAGAGTCTGCGTGCAGCACAGCGCACGGCGTATGCGAAGGCAGGTGCATAGTGAGACGCCCCGTTTCTGCCCTCCCTCTTCTCCTCCCCAGAGGGGTAGATAGAGCAAGAGAAATCGAATAAGGCTGTAGGAGGAGTGCCGACACGCTATGGCGACCACCAGCCCGTTTGATACCCTGAAGTTTTCCATACAACTCCGTGAGGGAGGATTCACACAGCAGCAGGCAAACACCCTGACCAACTCGCTACAGGAAGCCCTGAGCGCTACTGTTGCAACCAGGGCTGACCTGGACCAGGTGAAGACAGAGTTGAAGACTGACATCGTGACCCTGCGGGAAGACGTGGCGAAAGGCTTTCAAGACGTGGCGAAAGGCTTTCAAAATGTCTACAAGTTCATGCTCGTTTCCACTCTCACCATTGCAGGGACCATCATAGGGACGGCTATAGCTCTGGTACGCTACCTTGCCCCGTAAGGCGGCAGAATCAGCGCTATTCTGTTCACAATAAGTAAGGAGGGAGGCGCATGGCTACATCGGTTGCCCCACACGAATCCCCCAACGGGCGGGCATTGACACCCCAACAGCGCCCGCTGCGAGACTTCCAGACCTATATCGTCGATCAGCCCGAGCAGGGCTTTTTCACCATCGACCGCGCGCTGTTCACCGACCCCGACATCTTTGAGCTGGAGATGGCGTATATCTTTGAGGGCAGCTGGATCTACGTCGCCCACGAGAGCCAGCTGCCCCGGCCCAACGATTTCTTCACCACCACCATGGGCCGTCAGCCGGTCCTCCTGATGCGCAACCAGGCCGGCGAGATCGGCGGTTTCATCAATACCTGCCCGCACCGGGGGGCGACCGTGTGTCTGGCCAAGCGGGGCAATCAGAAGGTGCTGACCTGCCCCTACCACGGCTGGTCGTTCAACACCAACGGCGGCCTGGTCAGCGTCAAGGACCGCGACAGCGGCGCCTACCCACCCGTGTTCGAGCGTCAGGACCACGGCCTGTCGCGTATCCCGCGGCTGACCAATTATCGCGGGTTTCTCTTTGCCAGCCTGAACCCCGACGTGCCCGAGCTTGACGAGCATCTGGGCGCGGCCCGGACCTGCATCGACATGCTGGCCGACCAGGCTCCTGAGGGCCTGGAGGTGCTGAGGGGCAGCGCCGACTACACCTTTGCCGGCAACTGGAAGCTCCAGGCCGAAAACGGGGTGGACGGCTACCACTTTGACGTGGTCCACCGCAGCTTCATGGGCGTCATTCAGCGCCGGGCGGCCGCCCGGAACGATGCGGTCAAAGCCCTGGATGTCCAGCGGCTCGAAGCCGCGACCGTGGCCAACGGCAGCTACGACCTGGGCAATGGTCACACTCTGTTATGGACCGACTATCCCAACCCCCAGGTCCGGCCGTCCTACGGGCGCCGGGACGAGATGGCGAGCCGCCACGGCGAGCCGCACGCGCGCTGGATGATGGACCGGCTGCGCAACCTGTTGCTGTACCCCAACGTCTTCTTCATGGACCAGATCTCAACCCAGCTGCGGGTCATTCACCCCCTGGCGCCGGATAAAACCCGGGTGTCAACCTACTGTATCGCGCCGGTCGGGGAAGCGCCCGAGATGCGCGAGCACCGGCTACGTCAGTACGAGGACTTCTTCAACGCCAGCGGGGTGGGCACGCCGGACGATCTGGCCGCCTTTGAGGCCTGCCAGCGGGGCTATGAGGGCCGCCAGGTCCGCTGGCAGCAGGGCTATGTGCGGGGCGCCCGACGCCTGGTCCGCGGCCCGGACGCCGAGGCTCAAGCCTTGGGGCTTCAGCCCGACTCCAGCGCCCCCGACTTCCGGGACGAGACGATCTACCACGGCCACTACCGCCAGTGGCTCAAACTCATGCGCCAGGGCGCGGCCCAGACCAACGGCGCCGGAGACGGCCATGGTGTCTGAGCTGCTACCCCGGTGTACGGACCTGTTGTACGAAGAGGCCGCGTGTCTCGACCAGCGGCGCTGGGCCGAGTGGCTGGCGCTGTATACCGAGGACGCCGAGTTCTGGATTCCGGCCTGGGACGACACCAACCAGCCGACCGACGATCCGCGCTCGCAGCTGTCGCTGATCTACTATCGGGACCGCTCGGGTCTGGAAGACCGGGTGTGGCGGATCGAGTCGGGCACGACCATCGCTTCGGTGCCCATGCCCCGGACCTGTCACCTGGTCACCAATATCCGGGTGACGGATGTCGTCGACCGCCAGCCCCGCGTCTCGGCTCACTGGCAGGTCAACCTGTACCGGACCGAGCTGCGGCAGGCGGCCAGCTATTTCGGCTTTTACGAATACGTCCTGCATCCCGAGGCGGACCGGCTCAAAATCGCCAAGAAAAAGATCATTGTCCTGAACGACGAGATTGAGACGGTGCTGGACGTGTATCATGTCTGAGCCGGGGCAGCGGAGGTGTAACCGCCAGTCCGCATGACCACAGGAGGCATCATGTCCACGCCACACCATATCCAAGGCTTCAGCGTCGGCGCCATCCAGATCGCAAAAGTCCTGGACAGCCTGGAGCCGACCAGCCCCCGCTTTATGTACGTCGATAAACGCAAAGACGACTTTGACCCCTACCTCGACTGGCTCCAGCCCCACTTTGTGAACGACAGGAAGCTGATGCTGCTCAGCATTCATGCCTTTATCCTCAAGACCCGTCACCACACGATCATGATTGACACGTGCATCGGCAACGACAAGCGGGGTCTGGCCTTTGAGCAGTGGAACGGTCGCCGGGCCGCGTTTCTGCAAGACTGCGCCGCAGCCAGCTGTGGCCCGGAGGCCATCGACTACGTGTTCTGCACCCACATGCACCTCGATCACACCGGCTGGAATACCCGGCTGGAGGACGGTCGCTGGGTGCCGACCTTTCCCAACGCGACCTATCTGTTCAGCACGGACGAGTGGGAGCACTGGAAGGACGCGCCCGCCCCCGAAGATCAGGCTGTGGTCGAGCAGAACATTCTACCCATTCTTGAGGCCGGCCAGGTCGCGTGGGTGGACGAGGCCTGGAGTCTGGATGACGAGGTCAGCCTGCTGCCGACCCCTGGCCACACGCCCGGCCACTGTAGTGTGCGGCTGCGCTCAAACGGCTACCAGGCGATCATCACCGGCGATATGATGGTCAACCCGGTCCAGATCGCCGAACCCGGCTGGAGTCAGCAGGCCGATACCGACAAGGCGCTGGCGATCGCCACCCGGACGCGCTTCATCGACACCTACTGCGACACGGAGACGCTCATTCTGGGCACCCATTTTAATACGCCGACCGGGGTCCACATCGTCAGCACGGGCCAGGACAAGCGGATTCGGTGTTAGAGCCTCGTCTCCCGGGCGGTGTGAGCCCTCACCTGCGGCTTGTTCTGGCATCGGGCTTCTGTTAGAGTTCCCGGCGCTGGGTCGGTCCGATTCAGTGAGTTTAGTTCGAGAGAGATCAGGCCCCTGGAACTGCACTCATGGTTCTCGGGGCCTTTTTCTTGTCGGAGAAATATTGTATGGCGACGAAACTCTTTGTTGGGAATCTGTCCTTTAACACCACCCCGGAGGAACTGGAAGCCGCCTTCAGTCAGTCCGGAAGTGTGACCTCGGTGAATATCATCACCGATAAGTCTACCGGTCGCTCGCGGGGCTTTGGCTTTGTTGAAATGGGCAGCGGGGAAGAAGCCCAGGCTGCGATTGAAAACCTGCACGGGCAGGAGCTGCAGGGCCGTCCTTTGACCGTCAACGAAGCCAAGCCGCAGCAGCCGCGTGGCGGCCGCGACCGCGACCGGCGCTGGTAGACAGGCTCTCGACTCCACATCGGGTGTCTTGTCCAATCAGGACACCCGGCCTTCTCCCGCCTGGCGCGCGGCCGCAGGCCCGAAAAAGACAAACGTCCGGGTTCCGATGCTCTGGGCAGACCTACGGGGTGTCATACGAAGCGCTGCGCATAGGGTATTCTTCCCGGCTTGGGTTTTGGGCTGTACGCATCCTGTTTTTACCCGGACTCCAGTGTGCCGGCGTCGGCTAGGGTCGCCGAGGCGATCCGGGCGTGGTCCGGTACGGCCGCCCGAACCCGGCGTCGAAAGACGGCCAGGCGGGGCGGGTGCGGGAAAAAGAACAGGTGGCTGCGACAGTTACAGTCAGACGCCCCAAAACCGGGCAGCGGGACCTGCGCCGAGCCCAGGCGTCCCACGCTCTCCGCCCAGCTATGCTCGCGGTGCTGCGGGTCGTGGCTGTACCAGACCAGCTCGGGCGCGGTAGCCCGGCGCAGATAGTCAATGTGCCAGTGGGGGCGTTCCGAGACCCGGCAGTGGTGGCGGAGCCGGACGCGCAGACCGCCCGGACCAAAGGCGCTGCCGATATAGACATACCAGCCGGGCCGGACCGCCAGACTGCCACACCGACCGATTTGGATACGCCCGCCGGATCGGGCGCGCAGCAGCAGCGCATAAGTGCCGGGCCGGGCGTCCATACCGAGGCCCGCCTCAGGCGTCGAGCGAGCGCGACGAGAAGACCGCCCAGTTCAGCCGTCCGGCTTTGTGCAGCAGGACGGCCAGAATGCACCAGAACACCTGAACGCCAATCGCCGCGCTCCACAGGAACCACGAGAGTTTCTGGACCAGGGCGCACAGCAGGACGATGATCGAGTAGTCACGGCTGGTCAGCCCCTCGATCATATTCTGGATGATCGCGTTCTCCCAGCCGCCCTGCTGTTTGCCCTGTTCCTCGGTCTTCTCGGCCATGGTCACAAAGGGAAAACAGATCGCCGCCCCAACAGCCAGGGCGCCGCCCAGCAGGGGCGCGTAGGTGGCCCCGCCCTGTTTCCAGACCGCGATGCCAACCCCCACAAAGATGGCGATATGGACCAGGGTATCGAGGGTGATGTCGAGCCAGGCTCCCAGGGGGGACTCCAGAAACTTCACCCGGGCGACCTCGCCGTCAACACAGTCTACGACTGCGGACAACTGCAACAGCAGGCCGCCCAGAATCGGCCAGGCATAGCCCCCGCCCCAAAAGCAGGCCGCCCCCAGCAGACCGACCCCGCACGACAGCAGGGTGATGTGGTTGGGCGTCAGCGGGGTACGGAGCAGCAGACGGGTCAAGGGACGCGACAGCTTACGGTTGAGGTAGGCATCAACCAGACCGTCCCGGGGGTTGGGCAGAGACAGCAGCAGGGCTTTCTCAACGCCGGCAGCCAGACTGGGGCGAGACACCTGGGCCAGAAAATAGCCCTCGGCCGCAAAGCGCTGCACCGCTGCGCCCCAGTCTCCCCCAGCCAGCTCGGCGCCTGCGGTTTGCAGGCGCGCCAGGGCCGTGGGCAGGGCGGGCAGCGGGAAGACGACCAGCGCGCAGTCCTGTGGCGCTTGGCCCACCGCCCAGACAGCCTGGGGCGCCGCCGCCTCGGCCAGGTCGCGGGCCAGATCGGCCGCAAACACGGTCTGGACCTCAAAGGCGAGACACTGCTCAGCGTCCGGCCCGCCCGGCTGCGGGTCGGGAGGCGTCTCCTGCGGACCGAGCCACACCAGCCGGCTGCTCAGCCGCAGGTCGCCGGCCAGCGAGCGGCGCAGCGCGCTCGTCTGTTCGGCCGTGTGGGCGGAGACCAGATAGCAGGTTTTTGCGCCGGCGCGTTGGGCGGTGAAAATCGCCCGCTTGAGCAGGGACAGCCCGCCGACCACAGTCAGCGGATGATAGCGGGTGGGCAACAGAATGACAGCGGCACTAATCATATGACGTTCTCGGTGGACGGTCGGCTCCCCGCCCCCACCTCTGTCATATATGCTATTTTGACACCTGTCAGCTACGGACCAGCCGGGTCCTGTCCCGGAAGTGCACTACCCACAGGTCCAAAGGAGATATCAGCCGCATGCTCCCGCTCAACGACCGCAAAACCAAGATCGTGGCCACTATCGGGCCGGCCAGCGACTCCCCGGACCAGCTCCAGGCCCTGTTGACGGCCGGAATGAACGTCGCCCGGCTCAACTTCTCCCACGGCAGCCACGATGAACATGGCCGACGGATCGGGCGTTTGCGCCGGCTGGCCGAAACCGCCGGTAGGCCGCTGGCCATTCTCCAGGATTTGGCCGGTCCCAAGGTGCGCATCGGCGACTTTGCTGCTGGCCCCATCGAGCTGCAAGCCGGCGGGCGTTTTACGCTGACCTCCCGGCCCGTTGTCGGCGACCGGGATGCGGTATCGGTCTCCTACGCCCGGCTGCCCCAGGAGGTCAGGCCCGGGGATACGCTGCTGCTGGCCGACGGCCAGATTGAGCTGGAGGTCAGACAGGTCGGCGGCCACGACATTCGGTGCGCGGTCGTGGTCGGAGGAACGCTGAGCGCCAACAAGGGAGTCAACTGCCCCTCGGGGCTGATGGGGCTGCCGATCCTCGACGAGCAGGACAGCGTCGATCTGCGCTTTGGGATTGAGCGGGGCGTCGATTATATCGGCCTGTCGTTTGTCCGCACGGCCGACGACGTGGTGACCGCCAAGCGGGCCATTGCAGCCTGTGGGAGCGAGACACCGGTGATCGCCAAAATCGAAACCCAGGCCGCGCTGGGCAATTTTTCCAAGATTCTGGCTGCAGCCGACGGCATTATGATTGCCCGCGGGGATCTGGGCATTGAGACCCCGTTTGCCCGTGTCCCCCACATCCAGAAGCGCCTGATCCGGGAGGCCAACCAGCAGGCCAAGCCGGCCATTACCGCCACCCATATGCTGGTCTCGATGGTCACCTCGCCCCGCCCTACCCGCGCCGAAGTCGCCGATGTGGCCAACGCCGTGCTGGACGGCAGCGATGCAGTCATGCTGTCCGAAGAAACCGCCGTCGGCCGCTATCCGGCCCGGGCGGTGCGCACCATGGCCGATATCGCTCAAGAGACCGAACAGACCCTCACCCGGCGGCTCGACTGGAGCATCCCCCCCGACAGACCTGATGCCGAGGCCGACGCGATGGCTCACGCCGCCTGCGATATTGCCGCCACGCTCGAGGTCGCGGCCCTGGCGACCGTCACCGTGTCCGGCTTTACCGCCCTGCGGATTGCCAAGTACCGTCCGCCGCAGCCCATTGTGGCCGTCACCCCGCGGGCGGAAACCTACCGGCGTCTGGCCCTGGTCCACGGGGTCATTCCGATCCTGCTGCCGACCGCGACTGAGGACCGTGAGGCGTTGCGGCGCGACGCTCGGGAACTCTTGCGCGGTTCCGGCTTGGCGGGCCGCAAGGTGGTGTTTATTTCCTTTGTCTCGGACGCGAGCTACATTCTGACCACCGAACTCTTATAGCTCGTCCTCCAACTCGGCCAACCAGTGGGCGACCTGGGCGTCGCTCGGCATGCGCCAGTCGCTGCGCGGCGACAGGCTCACCGAACCGACCTTGGGGCCGTCCGGCAGACACGAACGCTTGTACTGATTGGCAAAGAAGCGGCGCAGAAACACCCGCAGCCAGCGCCGGAGTTCCGGCGGCGCGTAGGCCCGGCTGAAACGCGCCTGAGCGGCCAGGTACAGAATCTTGGCCGGCGCGGTGCCATAGCGCAAAAAATGGAACAGAAAGAAGTCGTGCAGTTCATACGGGCCGATGATGTCTTCGGTCTCCTGGACAATGTCGCCGGCCGGGCTGGTTGGCAGCAGCTCGGGCGAGATCGGGGTTGCAAGCACGGCCCGCAGCGTGGCCTGGACGGCCCCGCTGAACTCGTGCTCGGCCGCCCAGGCGACCAGAAAACGGACCAGGGTCTTGGGAATGCCCACATTCGGGTTGTACATGCTCATGTGATCGGCATTATACGTGGCCCAGCCCAGGGCCAGCTCGGACAGGTCTCCGGTCCCGATCACAAACGCACTGTTCATCAGCAGACTGGTCCGCATCCGGGCCTGCACGTTCTCAAACACCAGATCGTGGCGCGCCTCGGGCGGCAGCTGCTTCAGCTTGTGGCTCAGTGCCTCGACGCTCAGCCCGTCCAGCCGGATGCCGAACGGCCGGTGACCGAGGGCCCGCATCTCGTCCAGACACAGCTGGCGAATATCGATCTGGCGGCTGCTCACGCCGAGCTGGTGCATGAGGTCGGTCGCATTCTTTCTGGTGCGCTGCGTCGTGCCATAGCCGGGCATGGTCAGGGCCTGGATGCGCTGGCGCGACAGCCCGATCGCATCCGCAGTCCGACACGTCACCAGCAGGGCCAGGGTCGAGTCCAGCCCGCCCGACACCCCAATCGCCACCGGCGGGGTGCTGAGGTGGCGCAGACGCCCGCCCAGGCCCGCGACCTGGATGCGAAAGACTTCTTCGCAGCGTTCGCGCAGGTCGTCCTGCCCGGCCGGAACAAAGGGCTGGGCCTCCACCCGTCGCGCCAGGCGAGCCGGGGTCGGACGCGAGGCCAAGGCGAACGGCTGGCGTCGCAGGCGCGGCAGCCGGGGGTCGCGGGCGTCGTGAAAACTGCCCATCCGCAGCCGGTCGGCGTGCAGGCGCTCGAGATCGACATCGGCCACACACAAGGTCTCGTCCTGGCCAAAAGGCCCGGACTCGGCCAGCAGGGTGCCGTTTTCGGCAATCAGGCAGTGGCCGCCAAAGGCCAGGTCGGTGCTGGATTCCCCGCCACCACAGGCGCTGTAGACATAGGCGGCAATACACCGGGCAGCCTGACCGGTCACCAGCTGACGACGGTAGGCAGCCTTGCTCGTTCCCTCATTGCTGCCCGACAGATTGACCAGCACGGTCGCGCCCTCAAGGGCCTGACGCGAACTGGGCGGTTGCGGCACCCATAGGTCTTCACAGAGTTCAACCCCGACAGCGAGGTGCTGCCAGCCGTCGGCCACAAACACGAGGTCATTGCCAAACGGGACCGGCCGGCCGAACAGGCTGATGTCCGGGCTCGGGGCGGCCGCAGCCGGAGCAAACCAGCGGCGCTCGTAAAACTCCCGGTAGGTGGGCAGAAAAGACTTGGGCACGACCCCCAGCAAGGCGCCCTGATAGATGACCGCCGCGCAGTTAAACAGCTGGCCCTCGACAGCCAGCGGCAGGCCGACCAGGACCAGCCCGGAAAACCGTCCGGGGGTGTGTCCGGTGAGGTCTTCCAGGGCAGCCAGCGCGGCCCGCTGGAGGGGCTGGTGGTGAAACAGGTCGGCGCAGGTATAGCCGGTCAGACACAACTCGGGAAAAACCAGGACGGCGACATCCTGGTCCTGGGCGCGTTCCAGCATGGCCAGGATACGCTGGGCGTTAAAGCCGCAGTCGGCAACCCGGACGGACGGCGAAGCCGCCGCGACCCGGACAAACCCAAACCCGGCATGGTCGGCGAATGGCACGGACATGCTCTTTCCGCGGCGCTGGTTCAGCGCGAACCGCTAGGATAAACGGTCGAAATGGACCTCAATGTGGGTCGGCTGGATACGTTTTTCGAGAGCCCGGCGGATGGACCGCTTGAGGACGCTGCGGGTGGGCGGAAACAGGAGGCCCAGCCCGATTGCATCGGTCAACACGCCGGGCGTAATCAGCAGCACGCCCGCGGCCAGAATCAGGACCCCGTCGATCAACTCATTCGCCGGCGTCACCCCCCGCTGCGACTCGGTCTGGATCTTGCGCCACGTCCGCCAGCCCTCCAGTCGGGCCAGATACGCCCCGGCCATGCCCGTGCCGAGGACGAGCAGGATGGTCGGCCCGGCCCCCAGGTAGGTCCCGATGGTAATCAGCAGGTAGAGTTCGATCAGGGGCACGAGGGTGAAGAGGAGGAACAGACGGAAAAACATGGATTCAGTGAAACAAAAGACAGCTCAAATGTCAAAAGGCAAAACGCAAATGGCAAAAGCTTAAAACGACTACAAAGCTGTCAGAAGCGCCTTCTCTTTCTCAGCTTTGACCTTTGACTTTTGACCTCTCATCCGACTGGGTCGCTGGCACGACGCAACCGAATGTGTCAGATTCAAGAGCCTAGCTTGGAGAGGAGGCTGCGATGGCTGCGGTTCGGGCCGTGCTGTTTGACTTCGGCGGAACGCTTTTTGACTATGAAACCCTGGCCGCAGGCGAGCGGGAAACCCTGATTGACCTCGCCCGCTGGGCAGGTGTTAAGGCCGACGAGCGGGACATCCGACGGACCTATCGGGCGACGCTCAAGCACGTCTTTTACGACTACCTGGACCGTCCGTATTATCTGCACCGTGACTTGTTCGACGAGGTCTTGCACGGTCTGGCCAACGCCTACGGGGTGAGCCTCAGCACCGAGTTGCTCGGCCGCTACCGGGCGGCTCAGTTCGCACGCCGGACACAAGACTTCGTCCTGCGGGACGGCGTTCAAGACACGCTTCGCGCCCTCCGCAGCTGCGGACTCCACCTCGGCATCGTCAGTAATGTGGACGATGACCAGTTCAGCCATATGATGCAGATCAGCGGCCTGGCGCCGTATTTTGACGCGCTGCTGACCAGCCAGCAGGCCCGGTCGTGCAAGCCCGATCCAGGCATCTTTCGCCGAGCCCTGGAACAGGCTGGCTGTGAGCCGCACCACGCCTTTTTTGTCGGTGACTCGCTGGACCAGGACATTGCCGGCGCCAACCGGCTGGGGCTGCGGTCGGTCCTGATCTGGTCCCGGGATGACCAGCCGCCGCCCGACCGCGAGCCGCGCCCCCAACACGTCATTCGCCATATTCCGGACCTGCTGCCGCTTATCGCCGAGGCACAGAAGGACGGCTGATATGCGAAAACTGATGCTTGGTGGTCTGGTCCTGCTGCTCCTGATCGGCGGCCTGCTGGCATTTGCCGTATCGAATCTCAACAGTCTGGTCGAGGCCAATAAGGACCGGCTGTTGGCCCAGGCCGAGCAGGCCCTGGGCCGTCCGCTGCAGATTGGAGACATCGAACTCAGCCTGTGGGGCGGGATCGGCGCCCGGCTGCAAAACGTGGCTCTGGCCGACGACCCGGCCTTCTCCTCGGAGACCTTTGTCCGTGCGACAGACCTGCAAATCAGGCTCAAGTTCATGCCGCTCCTCAGGCAAGAGCTTGAGGTCGGGCGGGTCATTGTGCGTGACCCGGTCATTCGGCTGATTCGCAACGCCCAGGGCGTGTTCAATTTTGCCAGCCTGGGCCGAGGGCAGACGCAGGACGCTTCACCTCAAGACTCCGGCGGGACGCAGGCCGTTCCGCCCCAAGCCTCGGAGGCAGCCCCGGCCAGCGGCGGGGAGGGTCTTCTGCTGCTGGTCGCCCTGGCCAATATCGTCAACGGCGATATCCACTACACCGACCGTCAGACCCGGACCGAGCTGCGCCTCAGCCAGATCGACCTGGAGGTCGAGGATCTGAGCCTTGATCGACCCCTCAGCCTGGAGCTGTCCGCAGCGTTTCTGGCCGAGCAACAGAACCTTCGCGTATCGGGCAGCTTCGGCCCGCTGGGCCCGGAGGTGCAGGTCGAGCAGCTGGCCGTTGACGCCAGCCTCAGCCTCGACCCGCTCGATAGCGTTGCTCTAGGCCAGGCTTTACCCCAGGTTGTCGAGACACTTCCGCCCGGCCTCGGCCTGTCCGGTCCGCTGCGCCTCAGCAGCCGCGTGTCGGGAACGGCCGCCGCTCTGATGGTATCGGATGTGCGACTGACAGCCTCGGTGTTCGAGTCCGATCAGGCCAACCTGCGGGTGACGGGCGAGGTGGGTCCGCTGGGCGCCGACATGGCCGCCCTGCGCCTCAGCGGCGATATTGCCCTGGGGCCGCTCGCCCTGCCCCGACTCCTGCGCTTTGACCCGCTGGCCGCCCATCTCCCGCCTGAACTGAGGGCTGAGGGTCCGGCTACGGTAACGCTCCGGGCCGAGGGCGGGCTGGACGATCTGGCCCTCACCGCAACAGTCGAAGCCACGGACAGTGCGCTTGCGTTTGGCGACCGGTTTCGCAAACCCCGGGCCACGCCGCTGGTGATAACAACCGAGGCCCGCCTGATGCCGGAGCGCGTCGATCTCCAGGAGGCAAAAATCCAGCTGCACACCCTGGCCCTGACCACCAGCGGCGAGGTCAGCCTCGGCAATCGCCCAAACCTGGATCTGCGGCTGGACTCCAATCGGGTTGATCTGGCCGGCTGGAGCGGGATTGTGCCTGAGCTGCACGCTTTGTCTGCCGCCGGACAGATGGAGCTGCACTGCCGCATCAAGGGACAGATAAGCGAAGAGCGATGGCCCGACGTGACCGGCACGTTTGACCTCCACCAGGCGAGCGCCAGCCTGGCCCAACTCCCCCAACCGCTGACCGCCCTGAACGCCTCGATTCGCTTGACCGGCCAGGGCGCCAGCATCCAAAATGCCTCGGCTCGGATCGGCAGATCGACCCTCGCGTTTGCCGCAGACCTTGCCCGCCTGAGGCCCGTGGACGCACGCTACAGCCTGAGTTCGCCCGAGCTGTGGCTGGCGGATGTCCTGACCGATGGGCAGGCCGCCTCGGATGTCCTCAGCAGTCTCAAGAGCGAAGGCCGGCTGCGGCTGGAAGGCGGACGGCTGGCGCTCGGCGCCACGCTCTCCTCGGCCCAGGGCCGACTGGCCGCAGTTGACTATACGGACCTCCAGGCCGAGCTGTCCCTGTCAGACCAGGTAGCCAGGCTTGAGCGGCTCAGTGTCGATACGCTGGGCGGCTCGGTCGTTGCCTCGGGACGTTACGATACGGCTGCCAGCCCGCCCCGGCTCCGACTCGCCTCGCAGGTCTCGAACATTGAGCTGGCCGAGCTGTTCAGGGTCTCCCTGCCCGGGGCGTCCGACTCCGCGCACGGCACGGCCGATTTCAGCCTTGAGCTGACCGGCAGCGGCCGGGACTGGCCAGCCCTGAAACCGAGCCTGGACGGTCGGGGTGAGCTGGAGATCAAGGACGGGGCGCTGACCGACATCAACATTGCCGACGAGGTGCTGCGGCAGGTCACCGGTATTCCGGGTCTGACGAATTTTGTTTCGCCACGCGTGCGCCAAAAGTACCCGGCTCTTTTCAGTCGCCGAGACACCGAGTTTCTTCAGCTGGGCGGCCGTCTTCGGCTCAGCCAGGGCAGAATCCTGCTTGACGACGTGCAGCTGGCGGCGGCCGATTATACGACCCAGGGCCAGGGCTGGCTGGACTACGACCAGACCGTTGATTTTCAGGGTCAACTCATTCTGGCCGAGGAGCTGTCACAGGATATTCAAGACGGCGTGCGGCTGGCCAGTCTGCTCAGCAACGATCAGGGACGGATTGCGCTGCCCTTTGCCCTGCGCGGCAGCCTGCCCGGCGCAAAACCCGTGCCTGACATCACGGCCATAGCCCGGCGGGTCCAGCGCGGTCTTGTCACCCAGGGCGTCGAAGCCCTGCAAGACAAGGTCTTGAACAAACTCCTACCCCCGACGGCGACGCGTGACGGAGGGACACAAGACGGCCGGGACGACGCCCCGGCCGATCCGGTCAGGCCCGAGGACGTGTTAAGAGAAGGCTTGCGGGAAGGGCTGAGGGGCCTGTTCGGACGCTAAGCGCTCCGCTTGGGTGCGTCTTCTCCCTTCTGGCCCTGGCCCTCCTGGCCCTCCTGGCCGCCCACAAGCCGGCCAATCGCCCGCTCCACCCGTCGCAGCCGACGGACCACTTCGGGCAGCCTGGGCAGCAGGGCCGAATAGCGGCGCCAGGAAAAGATATCGACGGCCGGATAGCCGCCGATAACGGAGTCGGGCGGCACATCGTTGGGAATGCCGCTCTTGGCCGCCACCCGCGTCTTGTCGCCGATCGTCAAATGACCGGCAACACCGACCTGACCGCCCATTTGCACCCCTGAGCCGACTTTGGTGCTGCCCGACAGTCCGACCTGAGCGGCCAGCAGCACGCCCTGGCCAAGCTCGCAGCCGTGGGCAATCATCACCAGATTGTCGATCTTGGTCCCCCGACCGATGCGCGTCGCCCCCAGGGTGGCCCGGTCAACGGTGGTGTTGGCGCCGATTTCGACCTCGTCCTCAAGCACGACATGACCGGTCTGCGGATTCGGCACAACCGTCCCGTCGGGCAGCGGCACATAGCCGAACCCGTCCCCGCCAACGACCGCCCCACTCTGCAGGACAACCCGGTGGCCGATCCGCGTGCCCTCGCGCACTACCGCGCCGGCGTGGGCGGTAAACCGGTCGCCAATCCTGACCTGGGGATAAATGACGACATGGGCGGCGAGGCGCGCCCCGCGGCCAATCACCACCTCGTCGCCGACCACGGCGTAGGGTCCGACCGAGGCGCCCTCGCCAATTCGAGCCGAGGGCGCAATCACGGCCGTGGGATGAATTCCCGCAGGCGGGACGTAGGGCGGATAAAACCAGCCCAGCACCTGAGACAGGGACAGCGCCGGGTTGTCCACCCGGACCAGGGCCAGCCTGTCCGCAAGCTGTCCGAGCGGCACGTCCCGAGCCACCAGGACCGCAGCCGCCCTGGTCAGCGGGAGTTTGGCCGCGTATTTTTTGTTGGTCAGAAAGGTCAGCTCTGCCGGTCCGGCCTCTTCGATGGGCTTGATGCCGTCAATCTCCAGCGCGCCGTCGCCGTGGAGTTCGGCGCCTAAGCGCTCGGCGATGTGTCCAAGTTTCATCCGGCCTCTCCTTTCACCCTTGCCTATGTGTCGCCCCTATCGCTCTCCCACCACTACCGGCCCACCCTTTGCTTGTCACTCCCCGGCCTGTGTGTTAGGAACACCACTGGCCGCCGCCAAAATCCGGGACGAAAACGCAAAGGCATTCATGCAAACACTCAAACTCGGGATTCCCAAAGGCAGTCTGGAAGCCACCACCATCGACCTGTTTCGCAAAGCCGGCTGGAAAATCACCACCAGTTCGCGGAGCTATTTTCCCAGCATTGATGACCCGACGCTGCGCTGCATGCTGGTCCGGGCTCAAGAGATGGCCCAGTATGTGGAATCCGGCGCGCTGGATGTCGGACTGACCGGCAAAGACTGGATCATGGAGCAGAACGCCGATGTCGAGGTGGTCAAAGATCTGGTCTACTCCAAGGCCAGCTTTCAGCCGACCCGCTGGGTCATTGCGGTGCCGCACGATTCGCCGATCACAACTCCTCAGGATTTGCACGGCAAACGGATCGCCACCGAACTGGTCGCCTACACCAAGCGCTACTTTGCCGAACGGGATATCGATGTCGCGGTCGAATTTTCGTGGGGTGCGACCGAGGCCAAGGCGGCCGAGGAACTGGTTGACGCGATTGTTGAGGTCACCGAGTCCGGTTCGACCATCCGCGCCCACGGCCTCAGGATCATCCACGAGCTGTTCACCTCCAACCCGCAGCTGATTGCCAACCGTCGAGCCTGGCAGGACCCGGCCAAAAAGGAGCACATCCAGCAGATTGCCCTGCTGCTGACCGGCGCCCTGGAAGCCGAGGCCAAGGTCGGCATCAAGATGAACGTGCCCAAGGAAAAGCTCGACCACATCGTCGAGATGTTGCCGAGCCTGACCGCGCCTACCGTCTCGCCGCTGTACAAGACCCCGTGGTTTGCGGTCGAAAGCGTGATCAGCGAGAGCCGGGTCAGAGAGCTGATCCCCCAGCTCATCAAGAACGGGGCGGTGGGGATTATCGAATATCCCCTGAACAAAATCATCTAGGCGCAAAAAAGCCCGCACCGAAAGATGCGGGCCGAAGGCGAATCTCGGATCGCTATTCCTCTTCTTCTTCGATGGGCTCGGTCAGCCGCCTGCCCCGATAGTAATACGCACCGTCGGTGCCGATGTGGGCGCGGTGCGACAGGTGGGTTTCGCCGGTCTGGGTATCCGTCCGCAGCGCCGGAGCCGACAGGGCGTGGTGAGCCCGCCGCTTGTTGCGTTTGGTGCGCGAGGTTCGTCGTTTGGGGACCGCCACAGGGTTTCCTTTCTGCGCCCTCGCTCAGGCCGGGGCTTCGTCGCCCTGTTCCTCCATGGTGCTGAGGAAGGCGTCCTTGTCCGCTCCGGTCATGATAAAAATCCCCTCCCAGCCGCACACCTCTTCGCACAGCTGGCAGCCGACGCAGGTCTTTTCGTCAACATCGACGCGGCCGAGGTACTGAGGACCGTTATGGACCGAGGGCGTGATACAGTCAAAAGGGCACACGTCGATACACACGCCGCAGCCGTTGCAGTTATCGAGATGGACTACCGCGATGGGCCGCTCAACCCGCTTCAAGACAGAGGTCACCGTCCCGAAGGTATCCAAAATGGCGGCGTCGGGGCAGATCACGCCGCAGGCCCCACAGTCGATACACAGCGAGGGTTCGATAAAGTAGGCTTTTTTGGACTCTCCGCTGATGGCTTTGGTCGGACAGCGCTTCTCGCAGGCGCTACACCCGGTGCAGTTTTCCGCCACGATGGTGAACGGCATACGGCCACTCCCTATTTCTGCATTTCGTCGAGAATTTCGTCGGCCCGGCCCTCTTCGATCAGTTGGTCGTTTTTCCGGCCTTCCCGAAAGGCGAGCCAAGTGAAGTACAACACCAGAAACATCAAGCCGACAATAGGGATATTGTCGGGCTTGGTGATGATTTCAACGAACTGTTCCCAACCTGTTTTCTGCATAACTGCCCCAACACTAGCGAGCCCCCCACATTTTGTCAACGAAGGGGGCGCGTCGCTCGCAGACCGCGTTCGGTTTTGGCCGCCCGCCCCCTCCCCTTGCGGCAGAACGGTTTTTCGGTATACATGGGAGCGATTCTGCGCAGGGAAAAAGGAAAGGGTATTCATGTTAGAGTGGCTGCCTGAAGACGTCTCGCCGTACGGAGCGGAGATCGATTCGCTCTTCTATTTCATCTATTACCTGACCGCTGCGGCTTTCATTGTCGTCACCGCCCTGATGCTCATCTTTCTGTTTGTGTACCGAGACCGGGGCGACCGGCGGGCGGCCTACACCCACGGCAACACCCCGCTGGAAATCATCTGGACGATCATTCCGGCCATGGTCTTCATCGGTCTGGGGTTGGCCAGCACCTCGCTGTGGGAGGATATCAAGCTCGTGCCGCCCGACACCGATACCGTGGTCAAGGTGACCGGCAAGCAGTTCAACTGGGAAATCCTGTATCCCGGTCCGGACGGCGAGTTCGACACCGCCGACGACAAGCAGGTTGACAACGATATCCGGGTTCCGGCCGGCGAGCCCATCCGGGTCATCCTGGCCTCCAGAGACGTGATTCACAGCTTCTTTCTGCCCAACCTGCGCTTTAAGCAGGATACCGTTCCAGGTCGAGAGATCATCGGCTGGTTTCAGGCCAACAAGCCGGGCCGGTATGAGATCCCGTGCGCCGAGCTGTGCGGCTTCGGCCACTCGGGCATGAAGGGCTGGCTGTACGCCCTGGCCCCGGACGAGTATCAGGCCTGGGTAGACGAGCAGTGGCCGCCGCCGCCACCGGCAGCAGCAGCGCCGGAAGCGACCGCCGCAGCCACGGACGTGCCCGACGCGCCGGAAGCGGCGGCTGCGGAGACCGCCCCCGACATGCCCGAGGCAGCCCAGACTACCGCTGAATAAGCGGCAACCGAGCGAGACCAAGAGCCAGACAGATCAAGCCATAGGAGACAGACCATGAGCGACGCAGGAGCGGTAGAAGCCCAGGAGGCCCATGCTCACGACGCCCACCACGAGCTGGGATTTATCCGCACCTATATCTTTTCCACCGATCATAAGATGATCGGACGCCAGTTCTTATTCTCAAGCGTCCTGATGCTCGTCATCGGCGGCCTGCTGGCCATGATGATGCGCTGGGAACTGGCCTGGCCGGAAACCCCGGTACCGTTCACCAGCTGGATTTCCGAGCCGTTCATGTACGCCGAGCCGGAGCACGGCCTGTACGGGGCGTATATGGACCCGGCCTTCTACAACTCGCTGTTTACCATGCACGCCACAATCATGATTTTCTTTGTGGTCATGCCGTTCATGGTCGGCGGGTTCGGCAACTTCTTGATCCCGCTGATGATTGGCGCGGGCGATATGGCCTTCCCGGTCCTCAACATGCTGTCGTTCTGGACTGCCGTACCGGCTATCGTGCTGATTCTGTGCAGCTTTTTTGTCGAAGGCGGCGCGGCCGGCGGCGGCTGGACCATGTATGCCAGCCTGTCGGCCGATGCGACCTATGGTGCCGGTGCTCAGGGCGTCAACCTGTGGATTATCAGCCTGCTCATCCTGGGTTTTTCGTCTCTGATGGGCTCAATCAACTATATTACGACGGTCATCAATATGCGGGCGCCGGGCATGACCTGGTTTCGCATGCCGCTGGTCATCTGGTCGTTGTTCGTGACCGCCATCCTGCTGCTGCTGGCCCTGCCAGTCCTGACCGCCGCCCTGGGCATGCTGCTGTTTGACCGCACAATGGGCACCAGCTTCTTCCTGCCGGCGGGTGGGGGAGAGCCTCTGCTGTGGCAACACCTGTTCTGGTTCTTCGGCCACCCCGAGGTGTACATCCTGGTCCTGCCGGCGATGGGCGTCACCTCGGATATTCTATCCGCATTTTCCCGCAAGCCCATCTTCGGCTATCACGCCATGGCCTTCTCCATGATCGCCCTGGCCTTTTTGTCGTGGATCGTGTGGGGGCACCACATGTTCCTGAGCGGCATGAACCCGGTGCTGGGAACCGCGTTTATGTTGACCACGATGGTCATCGCCATTCCGTCCGCCATCAAGACCTTCAACTGGCTCGGCACCCTGTGGGGCGGGACCATCCGGTTTACCAGCCCGATGCTGTTTGCCCTCGGCTTTGTGTCCAATTTTGTGATTGGCGGCCTGAGCGGCATCTATATGGCGGTCACGCCGGTGGATATCTTCATTCACGACACCTACTTCATTGTCGCCCATTTCCACTATGTGGTGGCCGGCATCATCTTCGGCATGTTTGCCGCCCTGTACTACTGGTTCCCCAAACTGTTCGGCCGGATGATGAACGAACCCCTGGGCAAGCTGCACTTTGCCCTGACCTACATCTTTTTTAATTGCGCCTTCTTCCCCATGCACTTCCTGGGGGTGGCGGGTCATATGCGGCGCATCTACAACCCGCTGCAGTATGAGTTTCTGGTCGATCTGCAGTGGTGGAATGTGTTCATCACCATGAGCGCCTTCTGTCTCGGGGCGTCCCAGCTGATTTTCCTGTTCAATTTCGTGTGGAGTCTGTTCGCCGGCAAAAAGGCCGAGGACAATCCTTGGCAGGCCAACACCCTGGAATGGACCGCGCCCTCGCCGCCGCCCCACGGCAACTTCGAGACCGTCCCGACCGTCTACCGCGGCCCGTATGAGTACAGCTCGCCGCTGGTCCAGGAGGACTGGCTGCCCCAGGATAGACGGCTCGGGCCTGAGGCTGCCGCAGCCTCGCACTGAGCCGGGACGCGCTGGCTGACCCGGCTGTGCAGACAGCCGGGTTCATATGAGCATGGCACACCTCAGTCCTTCCTCAGCCCTGTCCACATTTTCCCCCTGGCCCTACCGGTTTGCCCTGCTGACCACCGTCTGCACCCTGCCCCTGCTGTTTGTGGGCGGCCTGGTCACCAGCCTGGGGGTCGGGCTGGCCGTCCCGGACTGGCCGACGACATTTGGCTACAACATGTTCCTCTACCCCTGGTCGCAGATGGTTGGCGGCATCTTCTACGAGCACAGCCATCGCCTGCTCGGCTCGGCCGTTGGCTTCTTGACCATCCTGCTTACGGTCGCCCTGTGGACAACGGAACGGCGGCCGTGGATGCGCTGGCTGGGTGTGGTCGCACTGCTGGCCGTGATCGTCCAAGGCGTGCTCGGAGGACTGCGGGTGGTCCTGCTCGAAAACCTGCTGGCCCTGATTCACGGCGGCTTGGCCCAGGCGTTTTTTGCCTTCCTGGCCGCCCTGACCCTGCTGGCCTCGGCCGAATGGCAGGACCGACAGCCGCAAAAAACGGTCGCGGACGCTGCCTCGGTCCAACGCCTGAGCGTGATCACGACGGTGGCCGTGTATGCCCAGATCGTCCTGGGTGCGGTCGTACGCCACACCGGCAGCGGGGCCGAAGTCCATATCCTGGGCGCCGTCCTTGTCACCGGTCTCGTCTTCTGGCTGGTCGATTGGATCGTCCAGTCGTACGCCGACCATCCGTCTGTCCTGCGTTCGGCCCTGCTGCTGCGGCGTCTGCTGTTCGTGCAGCTCGGGCTGGGCGTGCTGGCCTATCTCGGCAAATACACCGCCAGCGGAGCTTTTCTCAGCCCCGTCGTTGTTGTGCTGGCGACCGTCCATGTCGTCATTGGCGCGCTCATGTTGGCCACCGGCGTCCGCCTCAGCCTGCGTTCCTATCGTGACGGCGTGGCGCCTTCCGCTCGTCCTGCATTCACCCCGGAACAGGTTTCGGCATGATACTCCGCACACATGCGCCGACCATGGGTCGCACCGACCGTCTGGATCGGGTCTGGCAGCGCAGCTTGGCCTTTCTCGAGCTGACCAAGCCCCGGATCGTGAGTCTGGTCCTGATTACGACCTGTGTCGGTTTTTATCTGGCCTCACTGGGCGTCGCCGACTACCGGCTGCTGCTGCACACCCTGCTGGGCACGGCCCTGGCCGCCGCTGGGACCCTGGCCCTCAACCAGGTGCTCGAACGCGAGGCCGATGCTAAAATGCGACGCACCCAGCTGCGGCCGCTGCCCGACGGACGCGTCCAGCCTCTCGAGGCGTATGTGTTCGGGACGCTGGTGACCGTCGCCGGACTCGTCTATCTGGCCTGGACCGTCAACTTGGCCAGCGCCACAGTCACCACAGCCATTGTGGTCAGCTACCTGGGAGTCTACACCCCGCTCAAGAAAACGACCTCGCTGTGTACCCTGATCGGTGCCGTGCCCGGTGCTCTGCCGCCGGTCATTGGCTGGGCGGCCGTCCGCGGCTCGATTGATCTGGAGGCCTGGATCCTGTTTGCCATCATGTTTCTGTGGCAGATGCCGCACTCGCTGGCCATAGCCTGGCTGTACCGGGACGACTACGCCCGAGCCGGATTCCAACTCCTGCCGGTCATCAACCCCGACGGGAAAAGCACCGGCCGGCAGGTGACCAGCCACTGTCTGGCGCTGCTGGCCGTCGGCCTGCTGCCGACCCTGGTCGGTCTGGCCGGACCGCTGTATTTCTGTGTAGCGTTCGGGCTGGGCAGCATGTTCCTGTGGTACAGCGTTCGTCTGGCGCTGGCCCGCTCGCCGGAGTCCGCCCGGCGACTGTTGTTTGCCTCGCTGATTTATCTGCCGCTGCTGCTGGCCGTGATGGCCTTTGATAAAGTCCCGCTGTAAGTGCGCTGGAAACCTGAGGATGACCATGTCGAGCCGAGAAGAGAAACACACGGTCAACCGTATCATCGGTCGCGGTCTGGCCATTTTTATCGCCCTGTATCTTGCCGCCACGGTGTGTTTTATTATCCTCGTCTGAGCTGGTGGAGAAGATCCCGAGGAGCGTCCCATGCCAAGCGCCACTGCCGCCCTGCCGCAGACAGCTGAACAAGCTCAGGCCCGGCCGTCTCCAGGCTTTGGAGGCGGCCCCCCCCCAGGCGTAGCCGGTCCGCCGATCAGCAACGCCCGACTGGGCATGCTGATGCTCATCAGCGCCGAAACCATGTTCTTTGTCGGCTTGATCGGGGCCTACGTGGTCTTTCGGGCCGGCAGCTCGGTCTGGCCGTCCGGCCATCTGTACCTGCCGGTCGGCGTGACCTGGGTGAACACCCTGGTCTTATTCGTCAGCTGTTACACCATGCACCGGGCCATTGCCGCCCTGCGCCTCGACCGCCTGCGCAGTGCGGGCAACTGGCTGGGCCTGACCGCGCTGTTGGGCAGCGTCTTCTTAGGCGTCCAAGGCTATGAATGGACACAGCTGGTGCGGGACGGTTTGACGATCTCAACCGGTATCTATGGCGCCACCTTCTACACTCTGATCGGCTGCCACGGCCTGCACGTTTTGGCCGCCGTGGTCTGGCTGCTCGTCGTCCTGGTCCTGGCCAAACGCGGCGCGTTCTCTGCCCGTCGGCCGGTTGCGGTTGAGGTGTGCGGCATGTACTGGTACTACGTTGGTGGCCTGTGGGCGCTGTTGTTTCCCTTGGTCTATCTGAACTGATCGGCACGCGGAGCGGACGATGTTAGCGAAAATGCTGATATATCCCGGTCTCATCAGCCTGGCGCTGATTCCGGCCCAAGCCCTGGCTCAGGGCTGTGCCATGTGCAAGACAGCCCTGTCCGGCTCTGAGGACCCCCTGGCGGTCGGCATTTTCTGGAGCGTCATGCTGATGATGACCATGCCGTTTGTGCTGTTGGCCTCGGTCGGCGGCTGGATCTTTTACACCTACTGGAACGCCAGCCGTTCCCCACATCCGCCAGCGGAAGTGCTGGCTTTTGACCCTACCCAGACAAAAAAGAAGGAGGATCAGCCTTGAGCGAAGCGGTTATTGAGACACAGGGGGCTGTTGAACCAGCCGAATCGCCATTAACCCCGGAAAGCTGGGGTAAACTTGGCATGTGGGTTTTCCTGGCCGGTGATGCCATGTCGTTCGGCGGGCTGCTGGCCGGCTACGGCGCGCTACGGGCCCGCAGCCCGGACTGGCCCGATCCGCTGGATGCGCTGGGCATTCAGCTGACGGCAGGCATGACCTTCCTTCTCATCTGTACCAGTGTCACCATGGTCAAGGCCTTGTCGGCGGCCCGGCATAGCGATCTGGCCGGTTTCAAAAAATTCATGCTGCTGACGATTACCGGCGGGACCATCTTTCTCCTGCTCCAGGCCTACGAGTGGACCCACCTGACCCACGAAGGCATGACCATGAGCGACAATCCCTGGGGAGCGGCGCTGTTTGGCACGACCTTCTACATCCTGACCGGCTTCCACGGCTGCCACGTGTTTGGCGGGGTGGCCTATCTGACATGTATTCTGATCAGCGGCAGCAAGGGCAGATACCTGGGCGAAGATGCCAATCATGTCGAGATCGTCGGCCTGTACTGGCACTTTGTCGACCTGGTCTGGATCCTGGTCTTTACTTTCGTGTATTTGCTATAGGGAGAATCCGCCATGGAGAATGCCCACCACGAACCCAACTACATGAACATCTTCTGGGCCTTGACGATCTTAACGATCATTGAGGTTCTGGTTCCGGTTCTCGGCGTATTCAGCCGCCCGGTCAACGGCACCATCCTGGTTCTGCTGGCGGTGGTCAAAGCCATGCTGGTTGCCCTGTACTTCATGCACCTCAAGTTTGAGCGCACTACGCTGGGCGTCATCGCCCTCACGCCGATGATCATCTGCGTCTTTCTCATCCTGATGCTGCTGCCGGATCTGACCGACGAGGGGAAAACCTACACCCCGCCGGACACGCCTGCGGTCAGCGCCGCCGAGCACTGACGCCAGTCTTTGGCTTTTGAGTGCGCAGTGAACACAAAAGGCATCCGGAGCTGATTTCGGATGCCTTTTTCATGCCCGCCGTCTGCGCTATTCGGCCGGTTTGCCCCGTGTCACCGCATAGGCCAGACTGAGCCACAGGCTGCGCGAATAGCGAAAGAACCACAGGGGAAACAGCCCGGCAAAGCCGAGCCACACTACCAGCTGCCGGGTGAGGCTCATATCGGTATACGCGTGGAGGGCCAAAAAGCCAGGCAGGCCCAGCGCCACCGTGGCGGCATAGTTGATATAAATCGCCCCGACAAAATAGCCCTGCTCCTGTTCAAACACGTAGCCACACTGCGGACACCGCTCATGCATGGTAAAAAAGCCGCTGAACAGCCGCCCGTCTCCGCACCGGGGACAGCGCAGGCGCACGCCCCTCAGTAGCACCTGTCCAAGCCAGTAGCGAGCCATCATTTCTCTCTTGGCGGATACGCTCTTTTGCCTTTTCACGTTACAGGCAAGGTGGGAATGCGGCAAGAACATTGCTCACGGCTGTCGCATGTGATACACCCAACAGCTCTTGTCGTGCCCTCGTGGTGAAATGGATATCACACAGGTCTCCGGAACCTGGGGTCCGGGTTCGATTCCCGGCGAGGGTATATCCTTCCTGTTTTCTCTATTCCCATCCGTTCGATGAATAGGGAAGAACTCGCCATGGAAAAGACACGTCTTAGCGAGAGCGATGTGCGCGCCAAGTACATCACGCCAGCCTTGCACCAGGCCGGCTGGGACGAGTCACAGATTCGCCGCGAGGTCAGTTTCACCAAAGGCCGCATTATCGTGCGCGGCAAGCTGGTCAGCCGGGGTGAGGGCAAGCAGGCCGATTACGTCCTGCACTACAAGCCCAATCTTCCCATTGCGGTGATTGAAGCCAAGGACAACATTCACGCGGTTGGTGATGGCATGCAGCAGGCTCTCGACTATGCCGAGACGCTGCATACCCCTTTTGTCTTTTCCTCCAACGGTGAGGGCTTTGTGTTCCACGACCGGACCGGCCTGAGCCCTGAGCGGGAAGCCAACCTCAGCCTAGACGCCTTTCCCTCGCCGTCCGACCTGTGGGAGCGCTACCGCGTCTGGAAGGACCTGAAACCAGAGACGGAGAATGTTGTCACGCAGGATTATTTCAGCGATAGCAGCGGGAAGACCCCGCGCTATTATCAGGTCAACGCCATCAACGCCGCCATTGAGGCTATTGCCAAGGGCCGTGAGCGCCTCCTGCTGGTCATGGCCACTGGGACGGGCAAGACCTACACGGCCTTTCAGATCATCTGGCGACTGTGGAAGGCAGGCCGCAAGAAGCGCATCCTGTTTCTGGCCGACCGCAATGTGCTGGTTGACCAGACGATGGTCAACGACTTCCGGCCTTTCGGTCCGGCCATGGCCAAGTTGTCGCCCAGGGCCAAAACTATCGAAAAGACTATCGAACGCGCGGGCGGCTCTTCCGAGGACCTGAGTGCCGCGATTGACCGCAAGCGGCGGATTGACACCTCGTATGAAATCTATCTGGGCCTGTATCAGGCCCTGACCGGGCCGGAGGACCGTCAGAAAGTCTTTCGCCAGTTTTCGCCCGGTTTCTTCGACCTGATTGTGATTGACGAGTGCCATCGCGGCAGTGCGGCCGAGGATTCGGCCTGGCGGGAAATCCTGGACTATTTCTCGTTGGCCACCCACATCGGTCTGACGGCCACGCCCAGGGAAACGGCCTACGTGTCCAACATCGGCTACTTCGGCGAGCCGGTGTACACCTATTCTCTCAAGCAGGGCATCCGCGACGGATTTCTGGCACCCTACAAAGTCATCAAGGTGCATATCGACCGCGACGTGGAGGGCTATCGGCCCGAACCCGGTCAGCTGGACCGGGACGGCCGCGAGGTCGAGGACCGCCTCTATAACACCAAGGACTTTGACCGCACTCTGGTATTGGACGAACGGACCAAACTGGTGGCCCGCAAGATCACCCAATTTCTGAAGGAAAGTGGCGACCGCTTCCAGAAGACGATTGTCTTCTGCGTTGACCGGGAGCACGCCGCCCGGATGCGCCAAGCCCTGAGTAACGAGAACGCCGACCTGGTGGCCGAGAACCACCGCTACGTCATGCGTATCACCGGCGGCGACACCGAGGGGCAGGCTCAACTGGACAACTTCATTGACCCAGAATCCACATATCCCGTGTTGGTCACGACCTCGCGGCTGCTCTCGACCGGGGTGGATGCCCAGACCTGCCGACTCATCGTGCTTGACCGTGAGGTGGGCTCCATGACCGAGTTCAAGCAGATTGTCGGCCGCGGCACCCGCGTACACGAAGACACGCGCAAGTTCTACTTCACCCTGATAGATTTTCGGGGCGCGACCGGCCATTTCGCCGACCCCGACTTTGACGGCGAGCCGGTACAGATATACGAGCCCGGCGAGGACGGTCCCATCACTCCGCCGGACGAAGAAGAGCAAGAAATCATTGGCGATCCTCCTCCGGGGCCTCCCCCGGATACGCGACGCAAGGTGTATGTGGACGGCATCGCCGTGACAATCGTCGCCGAGCGGGCGGAATACCTCGACGGGTACGGCAAGCTCGTCACCGAGTCCTTGCGCGACTTCACCAAGAAGGCACTGAAAAAACGCTTTGCCAGCCTGGACGATTTTCTCAAGCGCTGGAAGGCGGCCGAGCGCAAGCAAGCCATTCTTGAGGAGTTGGAGGCCGAGGGGCTGGCGCTCGATACGATTGCCCAGGAACTCGGCAAGGAACTCGGCAAGGACCTCGACCCCTTTGACCTCATCTGCCATGTCGCCTTTGACGCCAAGCCGCTGACCCGCCGCGAGCGCGCCCAGCACGTCAGGAAGCGCGACGTGTTCCACAAGTACGGTGGCCCGGCCCGCGCCGTGCTCGACGCCCTGCTGACCAAATATGCCGACGAGGGCGTGCTCAACCTCGACGACGCCAACGTGCTGCGCATCCCGCCGTTTACCACACTCGGCACGCCGGTGCAGCTAATCAGAGCCTTTGGCAGCAAGGACAGATTCCTGGCCGCCGTTCACGACCTGCAAGCCGCCCTGTATCAGGAGACCGCCTAATCCATGTCTGTTCGCACCTCGGTCAAATCCATCCAGAACATCATGCGCCAGGACAGCGGCGTGGACGGCGACGCCCAGCGCATCAGCCAGCTGTGCTGGATGTTTTTTCTCAAGATCATCGACGATCAGGACCAGGAGTTGGAACTGATGCAGGCCGACTACACCTCCCCGGTCCCGCAGCGCCTCCAGTGGCGGACCTGGGCCGCCGACCCCGAGGGCAGGACCGGCGAGGAACTGTTGACCTTCATTAACGCCGAGTTATTCCCGGCTCTGAAGGACCTGCAAACCGCCCAGACCGGAGCCCGTGGCCGTGTGGTGCGCGAGGTCTTTGAGGACGCCTACAACTACATGAAGTCCGGCCAGCTGATGCGGCAGGTGGTCAACACAATCAACGACATTGACTTCAACAATCTGAGTGAGCGCCAGCATTTCGGCGACATCTACGAGCAGATTCTGAACGACCTGCAATCCGCGGGCAATGCCGGCGAGTACTACACGCCGCGCGCCGTGACCGCCTTCATGGTGGACCGCATTGACCCGCACCCCGGCGAGAGCCTGTTCGACCCGGCCTGCGGCACCGGCGGTTTTCTGAGCTGCGCGCTGCGCCACATGCGCCAGCGCTACATCAAGCGACCCGAAGACGAGGCCGCCCTGCAAGCCGCCCTGCGGGCCGTGGAGAAGAAGCCCCTGCCGCATATGCTGTGTGTGACCAACATGCTGCTGCACGGCGTTGAGGACCCCAGCTTCGTGCGTCACGACAACACCCTGGCCCGGCCGTATATCGGCTGGGGACAAAAGGACCGGGTGGACATCGTGCTGACCAACCCGCCCTTTGGCGGCAAGGAGGAAGACGGCATTGAGAGCAACTTCCCGCAGCATTTTCGGACCAAGGAGACCGCCGACCTGTTCCTGGCTCTCATCGTCCGGCTGCTGAAGCCGGGCGGACGCGCCGCCGTGGTCCTGCCCGACGGCTCGCTGTTTGGCGAGGGTGTCAAGACCCGGCTCAAGGAACATCTGCTGGAGGAGTGCAACCTGCATACCATCGTCCGTCTGCCGAACTCGGTGTTCCGGCCCTACGCCTCCATCGGCACCAACCTGCTGTTTTTCGAGAAAGGCGCACCGACACAAGACATCTGGTTCTACGAGCACCGCGTGCCCGAGGGCCAGAAAGCCTATTCCATGACCAGACCGATCCGGCTGGAGCACCTGCAAGACTGCGTGGACTGGTGGGGCGGAACGGAGCGCAAAGGCCGCGCGGAAACGGAACGCGCCTGGAAGGTGACCGCCGAAGAGGTCAAGGCGCGCGGCTACAACCTGGACATCAAGAACCCCCACACCCAGGAGGACGAACTGGGCGACCCGCAAGAGCTGCTGGCCAAGCTCACCGAGACTGAGGCCGAAGCCGCCAATCTGCGCGACCAGCTCAAGACAATCTTGGCGAAAGCGTTGCTGCGATGAAGGCCGAACACCTGCTCACCCACTTCGACCACTACACCCCCAAAGCATTGCTAAAAAGTAGCCTATACGCTACTGAAAGATATGCCCGAGAGTCGATATCGACAGGCTGTCGCCTATGTGGCGAACGATGGGAGCACGCCATTCGCGGAGTGGCTTCGTACACTGAAGAATCGGAAAGCGCGTAATAACATCCGTGTCAGAATAGCACGACTCCGCCTCGGCAACCTTGGAGATTACAAATCCGTCGGTCATGGGGTGTTGGAACTCCGCGTAGATAGCGGCCCAGGCTATCGGGTGTATATCGGACAAGACGGCTCACGTTTTATCCTCCTTTTGTGCGGGGGAACGAAACGGACCCAAGCGGTGGATATCAAAAAGGCCCAAGAGTATTGGGCTGACTATATTGGGAGATGAGCATATGGCAAGGCGCACTATTCCCTACGAAGACCTCCTCTATCAGGACCTCCAAGACCCCGAAGAAGCTGTAGCGTATCTGAACGCTGCCCTGGACGACGAATACGCAAAGGGGGCAGAGGTCTTTCTCTTGGCCCTCCGTGATGTCGCCAAAGCTCGTGGCATGAAACAACTCGCTCAGGATACGCAGCTCAGCCGGGAGAGCTTGTACCGAACATTGTCCCGCAAGGGCAACCCGCGCTTTTCTACGCTTGAGGCCGTGCTGAAGAGTCTGGGACTGAAACTGAGCGTAACGGTGAACCCCTCGGAAACGACGGCTGCCTAACCTCCGCGTCGCCTCTCCAATGAACGCCGAACACCTGCTCACCCACTTTGACCGCCTCGCCGACGCGCCGGACGCCATTCCGCGCTTGCGCCGGTTCATTCTCGACTTGGCTGTACGCGGCAAGCTGGTCGAGCAGGACCCGAATGATGAGCCGGCGTCGGAACTGTTGAAGCGGATTGCGGCGGAGAAGGCGCGGTTGGTGAAGGCGGGGGAGATGAAGAAACGAAAGCCCTTTGCACCGGTTGAACAAGGAGAACAACCCTTCGTGGCGCCGAGCTGTTGGGCTGCGACAAGGCTGGCGTTCATCGCCGAATGCTTAGATTATATGCGAAAGCCGGTAAACGGGACCGAGCGCGAACAACGAATCGCGAATAAGTCTCAGTCTGAATTGTTCCCGTATTTCGGTGCAACACAGCAACAGGGATGGATCGACGACTACATATTCGACGAGGAACTTGTTCTGCTCGGTGAAGATGGAGTGCCTTTCTTCGAGCCTCTACGCAAAAAAGCTTATCTGATCGCAGGAAAATTCTGGGTCAATAACCATGCCCATGTGTTTCGCACCATTCTCGTTTCACATCCATACCTGGTCCACTACTTAAACGTCTTTGACTATTCGGGGAGAGTGGTTGGGGCGACACGATCAAAGCTTAACCAAGCCAAGGCCCTTGATATTCCGATAATGCTCCCGCCCCTCGCCGAACAACACCGCATCGTCGCCAAAGTCGATGAACTGATGGCTCTCTGCGACCGGCTGGAAGCAGCACGGAAAGAGCGAGAAACCACGCGCAACCGACTGGCAGCGGCAAGCCTCGCTCGTCTCAGCGCGCCCGCCCCCGACCCGGCGGTATTTCAGAGCCACACCGCCTCCGCCCTCAACAACCTCGCCCCCCTCACCACTCGCCCCGACCAGATCAAGGCGCTCCGTCAGACTATCCTCAGCTTGGCGGTACGAGGGAATTTGGTGGAGCAGGACCCAAACGATGAGCCAGCAGCGGAGCTGCTGAAGCGGATTCGGGGGTGGCGGAGTCGTGCAATTGCACAAAAGAAGATTCGAGCGCCACGGAAGCCCCTGGCACCGATAAAGAATGAAGAAAGCCCTTATTCTCGACCTAGAGCGGTTCACGTTAAGCTGTAGCCGTGCCACTCTCGTCATGCCGGACGTGATCCGGCATCCAGCGGCCGAGCGC